>CAYZEG010000001.1:0-32253 GCA_964477635.1 Candidatus Woesearchaeota archaeon
CCCATCGATATCAAACAAGAGCAATTTTTGTCCCATGAAATTAAAACGTGAAACTCCCATCCCTTAACGATTGGTAGAATTTTTCTATTGCTTGATAATTTGGAGTGACTATTAAATCAAGTTGATTGTATAATGTTAATGTTCCATCATCAAAAACAGAAAATCCGGCTCCTTCGCCTAGTGTGATTTTACTCAAGTCACCGTCGAATCGCGTCGCAAAATAGTTGACATTAACTTTTCTCGTAAATTTTCCTTCACCTTCTTCCCATGTTGACGATATGAAAAATTTCGGCTCCCCAACCAATCCAACCTTACCGCCAAGCTCTTCGTACTTTTCTCTTACTACCGCATCCAAATTTTTTTCTCCAGGCCCTATTCTTCCGCCGAAAGTGCACCACCTATTTGGCCATCTTGGATATCCTTCGTCTTTTCTTTGCAGAAGAATTCTTTCCTTAGGATCTAATGGAAGCCAAAGAGAAAAATTCGGCATCGATGAATCAATTGCCGGCTCATTTCTAAATTCCATAAACAAATCGGTTTAAAAGAATTTTTAAGGATTATGGCGATAAAATGGCTAAATCTTAATAAATTAACTTCAACAAACAGTTATATGATTGAATCTTTGAATGAAGATAAATTAAAAGAATTGTTTGAACAATCAAGAAATTCTTCAAGAAGAAGGGCAATCAGAACTTTTCAGGAGGATTCTTACCCAGGACCGCAGATTGGATTAAATGTCATACAGCCTGAAAGTTATACAAGACCACACTTTCGTTACAGCGATGAATACATTCTGCATTACTCTGGAAAATTATGTTTCCTTGTGTTAGACGAATCTGGACATGTTAGAAGAGGGCAAGTATTAAGCAAGGAGTCTCCGTATCTTTTTCTTCCAGCTAAAGCTTATCATACTCTTGTTTCTTTGGAAAAAGATTCTGCACTTTGGTTTGTGACTCAGGGTCCGTTTGACCCGAATAATTTCAGGCAAGATTTTCCAGGCTCTCCGACGGAGAAAGAAGATTATGCGGAATATTTTGATTGGTTGAAAAAAATGGCTTTGATAACAGAAGGTTTAGGCAGATTAAAAAAAGAAAATTGATTTCAATTAATCAGACAATTCAAATCCGTCAATCTCTTCTCTTGGAATTCTGAAAACATCATCTTCATACCCGCCATCTTGTCTTGATTTCTTTGTGAAAAATAATAATTCATTATCTTCATCAAGACCTTCGTCATGATGCCATTCTAACGGCGGATTGTTTACCATGTCCCCTTCAACCATTATAACTTCCTTGACCTCGCTGCCTTTTTTTGACAAATCTTTCGACAAGTGTTTTATTCTTCCTTTTAGAACATAGTTCAATTGTTCAGTCTGTTTGTGATAATGATTTCCTCTTATAGCCCCTTTTTTATAAGTCACAATTCCTGCATGCACAAAATCAATTCCGTCGACAATATCAATAATCTTTCCTCTTCCATCTTCGTGAGCAGGCTTTATTTTGACAACTTCTGAATTATCTTTTTCCGTTTCCATTATTTCACTTTGAAAATCGGATTTATAAGTATTATGCAATTCTCTGATAATTTGTGGTTCTGGATTTGGAACAATTATTTTTCCAGAATATCCATTCTTCCTAAGTTTTGGGATTATGTCATCTTTTATGTTCCATGGCAATAATAATACATATTCCGGTTTGTCTTCAAAAAGCTTTGACTCTGGTAATATCTTTATGTGCATTCCTGGAGAATATTTTCCTATTTTCAATTCGCTTGTTTCTGCCAGATAATCAAGTTTGCTGGAGTCTATTTTGCAAAAATTTAACAAAGTGGTGCCTTTGGCGGGAGCTCCAATTCCAACAATTCTGTGTCCCTTAGATTTTACATCATGAAGTATCATGTTTAATTTTCCTCTATTGTCATTCACTTTTTTCCTGAAATTATCAAAACTTTCATGCGAATTCAGATTGGATTTTTCTTCTTCTTCGAGCAAAGATTTTACAGAATTAGAAATTGGATAAGCACCTTTTTTACAAACTAATATGCGTATGGATCCTCCATGAGTTGGAATCCGTTCCGCATGAAATACATCCATATCAAAGCGATTGAAAAGATTGACAAGTGCCGTGACTGAATAATATCTTAAATGCTCATGATAAATCGCGTCATATTGAAGTTTTTCAATCATGTCAGCCAAGTAATGTGATTCAGCCAGAAATACTCCCTTGTCATCAAGGATTAATTTTATTCCCTTGATTATTGAAGCCAGTTCTTTTGCGTGTGGAATAAGGCTTAGTCCCGTTATTAATTTTGCCTTGCCTTGACTCTTTAAAATCAATTTTGCCAATGCCTCATTGAAAAAATCTTTGATTGTCAGTATCCCATTTTTTATCGCTATGTCTGCCACACTTGACGGATCTACGCCTAAAATTCTTACATTATATTTTGTAAATTCCTGGAGCAGAGCGCCATCATTGGATGCTATGTCAATAACAAGATCTTTTTCTGTAATATTAAATTCCTTAACAAATTTTTCGACTAGCGACTTCATGTGAATCAAAAGAGGTTTATTGGAGGCAGAAGTATAAATATACCTGTCTGTGAATAAAATTTTTGGATCAACCGCATAACTAAGTTGGACAAGTTTGCAATCCTCGCAAAAAAACACTTTTAGTGGGTAGAACGTCTCACTTTCATTTAACTTTTCTTCAGATAAGAATGCATCGCTTGGCGGTTGATATCCCAAATCAAGAACTTCATACAAATTAGAGCTTGAGCATATTTCACATCTAATCATTTCTCTGGACTATAATGACCCTCTTTGCATTTTAATCTTCAAGGGAAACAATTTAAATAGATTATGAAATGAAAATCACTATTTTTAATTGCAGAGTTAATTTTTTTTTGTAACTTCTTCTATTGCTCTGTCCAATATTTTAAATGTATTTTCTAAATGGAATTTTCTGATATATTCTTTTGCTTCTCTTCCCATTTTTTCTGCAACCTTAGGATTATTTGCAAAAAAATCTATTTTCTCGGCTATTTTTTCTGGGGAAACATCATCAATTAAAAATCCAGTTTTTCCATCTACCACAGTTTCTTTAAGTCCGCCTTCATTTGAACCGATTACCGCTTTTCCCGATGCCGCAGCTTCTTGCGGAGCATAACCAAGATCCTCATTAATAGGAACGTATACAACGGCAAGGCAGTTTGCGTAAAGGTCAGTCAGTTCTTCATCTGAAACAAATCCCTTTAATTCAACATTTTTGTAATTTTTTGACAGGTCTTCTATCTCATTTCTCATATTTCCAGAACCAACAACAACTAATTTGACGTTTTTATTTTTTACAAATCCCATGCTTTCTACGATTTCTTTTGGTCTTTTTGTGCTGACAAGTCTGCAAACAGAAAGAATATAATTTTCATATCTCCCTGTTTTGAATTTCTTTGGGTCAATTCCGGATGGAAAAATCTCTGAATCTTTATGATAAAATTTATTTATCCTTCCCTGGATTTCTTTGCTAACACACAAAATCTTTGTGATTTTCTGCACTGCCATATAATCTAATTTTTTCAATAAGACGTTTTTTATATGCACCTTCATCTTTCCCAAAAGGTTGGAATTTTCTAATTCATGTTCCTTAAGATCATAAAAAAATCTTGGTGGCGCATGGGAGATATAAATCGTTGGCGTGTTTTTACAATTGTTTATTGTCGTTAAAGTTGCAGGGAAACATCCCAGTATAATTAAATCAAAATCTTCCTCGTCTATATTTTTTTTTAAAAAAGCTAGAGGAGCGAGAAACCTGTTTTTTGGTTTTATAAAATTAATTTTAGAATTCTTAAAAGTTGCTCCACCTTTTATTAGTTTTTGCGTAAAGACTGTTATGTCATGATTTTCGGATAAATGAGACGCTATGCTGTCCATATTTTTCCCACCCGGGGGGAATGATCTGGATGGTTCAAAAATTGCTATTCTTAATTTTTTTTTATTTTCCATAAGCAATTATTTTAATTTGACTACTTGAAACTTTGCATTTATATATCTTATTAATCCCCCGATATAATTTGAAAAAAATTGTCTAAACGGGACAAATCTTCCTGCTATTGAAGGATAGTCCTCCACTTCAATAACTCTTACTGGAAATTGCAAATGCAAATCATCAAAGGCTAGCCGATGAAAAGAGTGTATGTGCTCTATATTCATATAGGCACTATAACTATGCCAATGAGGAACCTTTATGTAAATGAAAGCACCCGGTTTTGATATCCTAACTAATTCTTTTAATACTTTACTTAAATCAATTAAATGCTCAAGAATAAAACTTGCATTTATATAATCATAAGTGTTATCTTCTATTGGATATGGGAACACATTTAAATCCCATTTTATATTTCCAAAATCTAACATGTCCATATTGTCCCATTTATAATTTTCTTCAACAATTCCATGCCAAAATCGGTCTAAGGGATTCCATTTATAGCCTTTAGTTATAATTTGTTCTCCACATCCAAAATTCAACGCCATTTTTACACTTCCATCTTTCTTTGTTACCTTCTTTTTTTCACCTAAATCTAATTTTTTGACTGCCATGCACTGGTTGAATAAAAAGCTAATTAAAAAGATATCGCTTATAATTGCACAATAAGAAAAATCTCTTTAATTCTTCCGCAAGAAATCCGCCCATTTTAGTTTGCGGAGGATGTCATTGTTTCAATTTCTAAAAATATAGCATTTTTATTGCGGTTATCAAATAAATTTTACACAGAACTATAACAACAATATTTAAAAAATATGTTTTAATTAATGAAAGAATAAAAATGAAAGGAAATTACACTTTAAAAGAGATTTATGGTTCTGGGGGGGCAAGACATAAATTAATCCGGCTTCTGGAGCAGCCTTCAATAATAAGGGAAGTTATCAATAAAATAAGACCTGCTCATTCTAAAGAGTGTATGGAAGCGAAAAAATTAATTGGACAAACGCCAAAAATGCTTATAGATGTTGGAGCATATATTGGCGAGTTTTCGGAGGCATTTTTATTTAATTATCCGGATACAAATATAATTGCCTTTGAGCCAAATCCCAAGAATTATAATAAAGTAACACAAATGCCAAATGTTCAAGCATACCCATTCGGATTATGGGACAAAAACACAAAAAAAACTTATTATTTAAATCCGGATAAGAACGCAGACGATCAAAACTCTTTTTTGAAACCAAAGAAATACAATCCAGAAAAAATGGAAATTGAATTAAAAAGATTTGACAGCCTTAATATAAATATAGAGCAACCTTGTTTTTTGAAAATTGATGTAGAGGGGGCAGAATATCAGGTTCTATTAGGTTTTGGAGATTTTCTTAAACGAATAGACGTCGTTCAGGTTGAAGTAATCCATCAAGATTTGTTTGAAGGTCAATCAAAACTTAGTGAAATAGTGAAATTAATGGAAGAGCACGGATTTAAGGGATTTAAACAAATGAATCTAACTTATTTGGATAATAAACCTCATAAGTCTGATTTAATGTTTTTTAAGGCATAGTAGAAATTTATTTATTCTAACAGCATATGTTGCTATTAATTATAATAGATCCCAATCGCAGAAAATTTATAAACACCTTCCCCGCATGAATTGGAATAACTAATTTACAGCAATTAAAATAAAATGAGGGATATCTGTGTTTGGGGCGGGGCAGGATTTATAGGTTCTGTTTTAATTGGCAGATTGCTTGACCGCGGATATAATGTTACTGTTGTGGACAACTTGCACAAAGGCGGAGATTCTTTGCTTCAATATGTGAATAATAAAAATTTCCATTTTGAAAGAGCAGATATCTCCCAAGAGAGTCAAGTTAAAAAAGTGCATGAAAAAGATTATGAGGGAATAATTCTTCTTTCGGGGATAGTGGGATTGCCAGCATGTAAAAAACATCCATCATTGGCTAAGGCAGTTAATGAAGATGGTTGGGCAAACGTGGCAAAATATAAAGGGAGAGCAAAATTGGTGGCCGCCGGCACAGGCTCGGTTTATGGAATCGTTAAAGATGAAATTTGCACAGAAAATACCAGCACAAATCCACAATCTTTGTATGGGATTACAAAATTAAATGGCGAAAAAGCCATACTAAATTATCTGAATACAGTTGTCCTTAGGTTTGCAACTTGCATTGGAGTTTCACCGAGCATGAGACTTGACCTTTTGCCAAATTATATGTGTTATGAAGCAGTAATCAATCGTTTTTTATCTGTGTTTGAATCCGGCAATATGAGAACTTTTATTGATATAAGGGATTTTGCAGATTCTTTGATTTTTATTTTGGAGAATTTTGATAATCTCAAATATAGGGTATATAATGTGGGAACTGAAAAAAATAATTGGACAAAAAGACAACTGGCAGAATATATTGGAGAAAAAACGGGATGCATGATTGCTTATGCAGAAACTCATAAAGATGAAGACGCCAGGGATTATGCCTGCGATTATAGCAGAATACATGAGGCGGGATTTAATGTGAAATACTCTATGGAAGAAACCATAATGGATTTGATTAAATCAGTTCCTCTTCTGGATACCCAGAATAAATATAAGAAATGGTGAAGATAATTTGCTAGAATAAAATTTAAAAGACAACATGTCTTATATAAATTATGAAAACTTGGATAAAAATAATTCTGTTCGCAATAATAATTTACGCAATAATAACAACAAACTTTCAAGAAATAATAAATTTGAAAACAACACCAGAGAATTTAGCGCATCTTACATGGATTATAATTCCAATAATTTTAATATGGATTTTCAGGGAAAAGGAAAAACAAAAATCCAAAAATTTTTAAATGAAGAATATCCAACACAAAAAATAAATCAAAGATATACAAATGAATTAATTACTTTCTTTTAATCTTTTTTCAACTAGTCAAATTCTTCTTGAACTTCTATTTATAAATATAATTGTAATAGATTTCATTATCACTAATCTTATAAATAAATTTTTAGATTTACGTTGATGAAAAAATACATTTTGGTTACCGGTGGTGCGGGATTTATCGGTTCTTATGTTGTTGAGGGATTAATTAAGAAAGGTCATAATGTTTTGATAGTTGACGATTTTAAAGATAACAGTGCTATTTTTTATGTTAATCCAAAAGCAGAATTTATCAGGAAAGATATAACCGACCCATTTTTATTTCAACTCCTCGATGAATACGAAATTGAAGGAGTTTATCATTTGGCATCGCAAACTTCCACTGAAGGTTCTTTTATGAATCCTTCTCGGGACATACTTACAAATTCATATGGAACCTGGCTTATTGCGAACTACTGCAAAAATAGAAAAATTAAGAGATTGATATACAGCAGCACAAGCGCAGTTTATGGTGATGGTTGCAAAGAGATTGTTGACGAAGAGACGTCAATTCAACCGAATTCTATTTACGGAGTCTCGAAATATAGTGGGGAACTGTTCATTAAACAACTTTTCAAAAATAGTCAAAGCAAATATACTATTTTCAGATTCGCCAACATTTATGGGCCGGGTGAGAATTTTAACTACGCGGGTAAAGGCATGATTAAAATATTTTCTTCATTTATATGGAAAAAAAAGCCTATAGTTGTTAAAGGCAGCTTAGAGAGATTTAGAGATTTTCTCTTCGTGGAAGATCTTGTTGAGGCTTTGATAAAATCATATGATTGTGAGAACGCATACAATCAAGTTTATGTTCTCTCTTCTGGAAAAAAAGTTTTATTGGGAGAATTAATTCCTCAAATTATTAGAGCATCAGGAAACTCTCAAGATTATCCCGTGATTATTTCCGATGGCACAAAAGGGGATACTCATGGTTTTCATGCAGATATATCTAAGATAAAAAGGGATCTTAATTGGGAACCAAAACATGATCTGGGCACTGGATTAAAAAAAGTTTTTGAGTGGATAAGTAAAGTTCCACATGTAGATGATTTGTCCGAATATCATCCGTTTAATTTAAATTAGCTAGTGGATTATTTCTGTGAAATCCATGCTGCATAATATTTTTAAGGAAGTCTGATATTAACCTAAAATGAAGAAGAGACTGGAGTTTGATGTTAAGAAGGCAATTTATCCGAATGGGAATCCAGTATATCTGGCAGGATTGCAAGATCCATTTACGGTGAAAGTTGCCAAATTTTTTTATGATATTGGATTTACTGCGAATTTGATGACTTTTATGACTTTTATTATTGCCATGTCGAGCATAGCAGTTTTGCTTTTAGTAAGAAGTTATACTGGATTGATAATTGCAGCAATTCTTATTTTTTTAAGAAATATTGGGGATATGGCGGATGGTAAAATCGCAAGAGGATCCGATACAAAATCTGCTATTGGAGGATTTTCAGATTTGCTTTCAGATTGGATAATATTCCTCCCTGCATTTTTTATTACACTAGGTTATATCTCGGGTCACATTGTTATTGGATTCTTATGTGTAATAGGGTACATGAGCCGTGAATTTACAAGAACAAAATTTACATATTTTTACGGGAAAAAAATAACTGAAACAGAAGAAGCAAAAAAAATTCCAAGTATGGTTTCTCTCGTGAGAAAATATGATTTGGGAAGCACGTTTATTTTAATGCCGATATTACTGTTAACAATCGGTCCAATGTGGATAATTTATTCTATAACAACTATTGAATATGCTCTTTTGGCTGGAGAACTTGCCTTTGATTACCACTGTTTCTTAAAAAGCAGAAAACATGATGAAGTTCCAGATACGGCCGCACAGATGGAACATTACTGAAGATTAAAAATTCTCTAAGAGACTTTCACAACTCTTTTAAAAGTAATACTTTAATTATAATGACGGAGAAATAAAAATGTGCGGTATATGCGGTTTCAATTGGGATGATAAAAATTTGATTAAAGACATGGCATATTCTATAAGAAGTAGGGGTCCAGATCAAGAAGGTTATTTTACGGATAAAGACGTTTCAATAGGTCATAAGAGATTAAGTATAATTGACTTAAGTGAAAAGGGAAGACAACCTATGTTTAATGAGGATGGCACGATATGTATAACTTTTAGCGGAGAGATATATAATTTTAGGGAGCTTAGACCTGATTTAGAGGGGAAAGGCCACAAATTTAATTCAAACACCGACACGGAGGTGATAATTCACGCGTATGAAGAATACGGCGAAGATTGCTTGAAATTATTTAATGGCATGTTTGCATTTGCAATATGGGATTCTAATAAAAAGAAATTGTTCATAGCGAGAGACAGATTTGGGCAAAGATCAGTTTATTATTACTTTAAAGATGGCCAATTTTTATTTGCCTCAGAAATTAAAGCACTCTTGCAATATGATGGAATAAAAAGGGAGTTTGATAATTCAACTCTAAATAAATTCATTACCTGGGGCTATGCCATAGATGGCAGTACATTTTTTAAAAACATTTATGAGCTTCAACCCGGACATTGCATGACATATGATAAAAATTCATCCTCTTTGCAAGTAAAAAAATATTGGGATTTGCAGGACAAATTAAAGACAAATGAAATAAGGGACGAATCATATTATATTGCAAGATTAAGAAATTTATTGATTAAATCTGTCAATGAAATTCTCGTCTCTGATGTTCCAATAGGAGCTTCACTCTCAGGGGGCTTGGACTCAAGTCTTATTGTTGGAATTATGAACCATCTAAAAAAAGAAAGTATAAGGACATACACTATCGGATTTGAAAACAATTATAATGAATTTCCCTATGCAAAGAAAGTTGCGGAACATTGTAACACCGACCATCATGAAATATTATTATCATATGATAAAATGACAAAAAGTATGCCCGCTATTTTATGGAGCTTGGAAATTCCATGGGCAAGACCTGCGCAATCTGCAATATATCATCTTCTAAAGGAGATAAAAAAACAAGTTACGGTTAACATTGTCGGGGAAGGATCTGATGAATTATTTGCAGGCTACAACAGATATCAGGTTTATGCGCCAGTACCAGATTATTCTTCTTTTAATATTAATGACGAATCTAATAATAAGATGTTGTCTGATTTCAAAAAATATGAAAAAATGGATTTGAAAGAGAAAATATCCCTAATTTCTTCCGGTTATTTTAATGATAGGGAAGAACGTGAAGCAATTTTTACGAGCGAAGCTTTAAAAGAGAATCCTGAAGAAATAATGGATAATAGTTTTGGAAAAATTTTAAGACAAGCAGATAAATCTAATCATCTTAACGCTGCTTTATGTTTTGAAGGTAAGACTTCTTTGCCTGGTGTGCAATTAATAAAGCTGGACAAATTATCCATGGCATCTTCTCTGGAGGTGAGAGCCCCATTTTTAGATCATCGCGTTGGAGAATTTAGTATAGAAATTCCTCCGATTTTAAAATGGAACGGTTTAAATAAAAAATTTATTCTGCAAAAGATTGCAACGGAATTTATTCCGAAGGAAATTGCTCTAAGAAAAAAACTTCCATTGCAAGTGCCATTGGTAGATTACTATCGTAACGATTTCATGGATGTCATAAGAAATTTACTGGATGAGAAAACTTTGGCTAAAAGGGATTATTTAAAAAAAGAGCATATTGCAAAATTATTGGCAAATTTCAAAGAAAGTAATGGGATCATATCTGCTAAAACTAATTCGCCAACCGAAGACAATTCTCTAAGGCAATTATTATTCCTGACAAATTTAGAATTAATGCAGAGAATGTTTTTTGAGAATGATAACCTAAGAAATCCAAGCATGGATATGAATAACTATTTGTCCTAAAAAAACAATTTATCGAGTGAGATTGTCGTTTTTTTCGCGGCAGATTTATAAAAACCAAAAATGATTTGCATGGCTGGAATCGAATCTGCACCTGAAACTACAGGCGTCTTCTTTTCTCTGATGGAATCCACAAAATCATTGATTACAATTTCATGGGCGGGTCCGTAATATTCTGGACGATATTCTTTTGGTATTGTGTTTATGTCAATTTCTTTCGGTTTTGGCTGATTCTGGACATCCCATATAATTGTTTTATCATCGGATAAAACTATATTTCCCATGTCACCTGCAATCTTTATTATTGAAATTGTATCGGGATTGCCGCTGGAATTGTTGGATTCAATGTCCGCGACTATATTATTTTCAAAAAAAATTTTTCCCTTTGCGTAATCTTCAACTTCTATATCTGACCTTGTCATTTTCATTGTTCCTTTAACATATTTTGCCGGACCAAAAAAATAAACCAATTGGTCTATCCTGTGAAGCGCTTGACTCAACAAGGTGCCGCCGCCGCTTATTCTCTGTCCTCTCCATGTGTTATAAAATTCCTGGCTTTTATGGCAACTGAACTTCAGGGAAACTTCATTTATTTTTCCCAATAATCCCTTGTTAACCACCTCTCTCGTGCGAATAGAATTCGGATAAAGTCTTCTTTGAAGCATTACACCAAACTTTACTCGCTTCCCTTTTTCTACCATCTCAAAAACATCTTCCATGTTTGTGGCTAAAGGTTTTTCGCATAGTACATCAAGTTTTTTGCTGAAACAATCTAGAGCCTGTTCATGGTGGAGATAATGGGGTGTACAGATGATTGTTGCATCCAGATTTTCATTAGACAGCATTCCTCTATAATCTTCGTACGTTTTTCCTATTCCAAACAAGTTCGCACTTTTTTTGGCTTTTCCTGTATCGCTGTCTGCAATGGCAACTACTTCTGCATTTTTGTTTTTACTTAACGTATATAGATATGTGCCGGAAACATTTCCACATCCTATAACTCCAAATCTGACCATTTTATCTTCCTTTAAGGACTTCTTTTCTTAGCGTGGTGGAGATGCCTGGAGTGTAGGGCAATCTGATTATTTTTGGAGGATTCAAATTCGCAATTTGAAATTTATTTAAAAACTCTGCTTCAACATGAGGCCACTTTTCTGTTGGTGTGTCGCTGGCGAACATTACATCAAAGTTATATTTCTTCCAAGCTTCAAATTTGTCGACATTCTCTTGAGGAACCACCTCATCAACATATTTTATTGCCCTTAAAATTTCTACCCTTTCGCTGAATGGCACAATTGGTTTTTTACCCTTAAAAATCAAGGATAATTCATCAGTTGTTACTCCCACGACTAATTTATCGCAATATTTTTTTGCATTTCTTAATAAATTCAAATGGCCTTGATGGAATAAATCAAAAACCCCCGTGGTATAACCTATTTTTATCTTATCACTTTTATCTATTTTTTGGAGCAATGCAAATAAATCCCGTTTTAATAGATCTGGACTTGAGATTAAAATGGCATTCATCCCTATGGATTTTGCTCCCAATATATTTTTAGCATCATTATCTATAAAGATGCATTCTTCTGGTTTGATCAAATTTTCTGCCGTAATCTGGAGATATGCCTCTTGATCGGGTTTCCTCTTTCCAGTAATGTGCGAAAAATACATTTTATCAAAAAGATGTGGATATATATTATCTTTGATTATTTTTCTTTCTATCTCCGGACATGAATTTGAAAGGGTGAATAGTTTGTAATTATATTTAAGTGCCTTTATTAAATCAATTATATCATTGTTTACAAACGAATATAAAAGTTCAAATTTCTCACTTAGCTTGTCAATATTTTTCTTATCAATATTTAATCTAGAAGCAACCATGCCCCAAAAATCTTCCTTGCTAATCTTAGATAACGCATACAAATCAAAAAAATTTTTTTTATCGTGATAGAATGCAGATCTAAATGTGTTTATCTCCAGATCCCCCTTTAAATCAAGTAATGAATTGACAATAAAACTCCAATCAAGTCCCTGAATGACTCCCCCTATGTCAAAGATAATTGCTTTTATCATACTAATTTGTAACATCCAATCACGTTTAAAAATTTTTAGATACTGTCATTCATTCACAACATATTTAAAATAAAAAACTAACAAAATTAGTTAAAATATGGAGATATAAAAATGAATGTTATAATGATGCATGGTTATCCTGCTACGGGAAAAACTTTTCTTTCAAAGAAGCTAGAAAACAATCTTAAGGAAAAATACAGCGTTATAACAGTTTCTACACTAGAATTCAGAAAGGAATTAAACTTGTTTGATTTTAATTCTGATGCACAAAGGAATTTGGTTTATGACCTTCTTTCAAAAAAAGTGGAAGAAGTGATAAATAAAAAAAGCCACGAAATAATAATAGTGGACGGAAATTTTAATAATAGAAAAAGAAGAGAAAGATTGTATTCCGTTCTAAAAGACGCCAAGTTTTACATCATTAATTGTTCTGTTTCAAACGAAGAAACAATTAGGAGGAGGATGAATGAAAGACAAAAAGAAATGCACATAATGGAGAATAAAGCTGCAACAATGGACCTTTATTATCTGATAAAAAACTCCGGCGATGATTTCATGGAGGATGAGATTGTAAAAAAAGGAAGAGTAAATATCATTAAATTCAATTCAGAAAAAAATTCTATTGAAAAAGCAACAATAACAAAAGAAAGTGCAATTCAAGACATCAACAATAAAATTATGTCCATAATTGAGAAGAAATAAAATTAAGATTATGTAGACATTCTTAATCATGATAACATTATCACCACATATTTTATAAATTTGTGATTAAAATAAATAAAGTGCCGGATAAAAAACCTAAAGTCAGCGTTGTTATTCCAGTTTACAAACCAGAGGAGGAAGTCTTTGAAAAATTGCGTGGGATGTTAAAAAAACAAACCATTTCAGTAGAGATAATTGAGAAATGGAATAATCCCGAGGCAGTTTCTATAAATTTAGGGATTAAAGAAGCAAATGGGGAATTTATTGTTATTTTAGCGCAAGATTGTGTGCCGGAAAATGAAAGGTTCATAGAAAATATAATAAAACCCCTTGAAAATAAAGAAGTAGTGATGGTTCTCTCAGATTTGCTTCTTCCAGAATATCAATGGAAAAAACGCCCTTTTTTTGCAAGAATGTTTACTATTGGAGATTTAAAAGTTAGAAAACCTGAAGGAAATCTTACAACTTGCGCCTACAGAAAAAAAGACTTAGAAAAGATTGGTTATGTCAATGAAAATGTTTCAGCCATTGATGTTGATTTTAGTGCGAAAATAAGAAAGCTTGGCAAAATAGTGCGGGGAAACGTTGTTGTTTACCATATGCATCCCCATTATAATTATAAAAAAATGCTGAAAACATTTTATTCTTATTCTAGATTTAATGGCATAACTGCCAGAACTTATGGTATTTATCTCCATCCAATTGGTTTTTTTAAGAGAATAATAAGAGCAACACCTGTTTTGGGATTAGGTTCAATTTATTTTCGTTACCCTTGGAAAAAATTTTATCTTATTCCAGTTCATTTTTTCATGGCGGGAATTATTGAACATGGAGTAAATATTATTGGTTTTTGGCACGGATTTTTTTTAGGTGATGAAAAAGGCGGTTCAAGGAATAAGGAAGCTCTTAATTTGACAAAGAAAGAAAGTTAGCCGTCCTTTACAGTCCAAAAATCCCCAAATTCATAAGGATCTTTTCTCATTGTATCATCATCTTTTATGTCAAAAGGTGTGTCCATTAAATGCAAAACGGTTGCTTCCTTGTTTGCCAAAGGCATGTATCCGTGCCAAACCCCTGTTGGAACTTTTATGGCAATTGGATTTTTCTCTCCCATCATAACAATTTGAACTGATTTTGTTCCGTCGGAGTTTTCCTTTAAGGCGACATATTTTATATTCCCATTGGTGCAAGTTGTGTATTCTGTTTGTTTATTATGAAGATGCCATCCTTTTACAACTCCAGGATATAAAACCGAGACAAGAACCTGCCCGAATTTTCCCCCATAAATTTTATCATCTGCTCTTATTGTCTCAAACAAATAACCTTGATCGTTGGCAAAGATGTTTAATTTTTTTATCTCAATCAAACCATTTACAAATTTTATTTTTTCTTGAGATTCTTTTTCTGCTTCAGTTTCTAAAATTCTTGCTTTTGGATAATGCACGATAAATTTTCCACCCCTATTCAAAAATTCTTGCTCCTTTCCAATTATTTCCTTTGCATGATTCCAAGCGCCCAGCAAGACATATCCTGCGTTTTTGTCATTATGAAAATATTCTGGCGAGACAATTGGGATATGTTTGCCCGGACTAAATAATCCCTGCTTGTATGGCGTTGAATCTGAAATATAATCCAGAAATTCTTTTCCTATGTTGCAGTAATTCAGGACAATTGTTCCTTTCGAAGCCGCCGCATAGCCGACTATCTTTTTGCCTTTTGTTTTTAGATCTGTCAATAGTTTCACAAGTTCGGTTCTTGATTCTTCAACCCGTTTTGTAAATTCCATATAAGGCTGGAGCTTGTTAATCCCCTTTCTCTTTTCTTCTTCCAGATAATTGAAAAATCTCTCACTCTTTCCCCTCTTTCCTCTTTTGCAGGCATATACTTTCATTGAACCGCCATGAACTTCTTGCCTTTCCGCGTCAAAAATTTCCAAACCGTGCATCTCAAGAAGATTTTTCAAAGATGACAGAGAAAAATACCAAACATGCTCGTCATAAATTTGGTCATAAGAAGTCTTTTCCAGTATGTCTACAATATATGGATCTTCAAAAACAAAAACCCCGTCATCTTCAAGAAGGCGATTTACTCCGTTAAGCAAGTCGTGCAAATCTATTATGTTAAGTATCACATTTGCTGAAAATATTGCCCCAAATCTTCCCCGCGCGGCAATAATTCTTTCGGCAAGTTTTTCCGAGAAAAATTCTGTTATTGTTTCAATTCCTTGTTTCTGCGCAATTTCTGCAACATTTTGTGAGGGTTCTATTCCTAAAACTTTTCTGTTTTTGAATGCCTTGAGAAAAATTCCGTCATTGCTTCCTATCTCAAGGACTTGCGAATTTGGATTTAGGAATCTTTCTTCCATCTCTTTTGCGATTCCTGCAAAATGCTGTTCCTGCGCTTTTGATGTAGATGAGAAAAAAGCGTAATTTGTTTTTCCCTTTTCATCGGGAACGATGTATTTTTCGTAAGGAACAATGTTTATCAGCTGAACCATCTTGCAATTGTCACAAAAGCCGACGGCCATCTCGTATTTGAATTCCGGCTTTTCCAATTCTCCCATCTTAAGAAAAGCGTTTGCAACGGGCATCTCGCCGAAAGAAACAAATTCAATAAGGCTTGGGGCATGACAAATCTTGCAGACGCCAGTTTTATGTTCCATTCCTAAAAGCTGGGATTTTCGTTTAAATAGATTATGAAGATTTGTTGCATATCTTATGTGATTTGATTCTATAAACTTTATAAACAATTTTTATCTTTGAAAAATATGGATTTTGATTTTTCTGGAATGGCTGGAAAAAACGCGCTTATAACTGGCGGCGCCGGTTTTCTTGGAAGCAATCTTGCAAAAAAACTTGTAGAATTAAATGCAAATGTTACACTTTTCCTTTCTACGGGAAAAGATAAAAAAAATGTTGCCGACATTGAAAACAAAATAAAAATCATCGAGGGAAATTTGACAAACGATGCCGATGTTTCGGATGCTGTAAAAAACAAAGATTATATTTTCCATTTTGCGTGGCAAACAGACTTGAAAAAATCAATGCAGAATCCAAAGGGAGATTTAATGGCGGATGTTCTTGGAACCATAAGCTTGCTTGAAATTTGCAAGAAAGAAAATCCAAGAGTAAAAATTATCTTTGCCAGCACAACAACCGTTGCGGGACTGCCGCTAAAAATTCCAACAAATGAAAATCATCCTGAAAATCCATTATCTATTTACGATGCAAATAAACTGCTGGCGGAAAAATACCTTCAAATATATTTTAAGAATGGTTTAAAGTTTTGCATTTTGCGGCTTTCAAATGTTTTCGGCGAGGGACAAAGGATAGACACTCCTAATAGGGGCGTTTTGAATTTCATGATTGGCAGGGCCTTAAGGGGGGAAAAACTGACTGTTCATGGGAAAGGCGATTTTATCCGCGATTATTGCTATGTTCAAAATTATATCGACGCATTTATTTTAGCGGCTTTGTCTGAAAAAACAAACGGGGAAATTTATGTTTTAGGTTCAGGCGAAGGGAGAACAATGAATGAGGTTGTTGAAAAAATAAAAAAAATCACCGAGGATTTGACCGGAAAAGGCGTTGTTATAGAACATATTTCCTTCCCCGAGGGCGAAAATGAAATTAATAAAAGAAATTTTGTTGCAGATTTTTCAAAATTCAAAAACGATGCTGGATGGTTTCCAAGAATTTCTTTTGATGAAGGATTAAATAGAACGATTGAATTTTACCTGAACAAATGACTGTATTTTGCAAATAAATCTTTATCTCTTATGTCAATAACTTTTCTTAAATCCTCGGTAATTCCAGGAACTGCATACACTTCGTCATTTTTATCTGAAAGCATGCTTAATTTTTCTTGCGAATAACCAACATATTCATTCATTGTAGTCAAAAAAGCATTGCACCAAGCATGCCTAGTTTTGTCGTCCAATTTCCCAAACATTTTATCAAGGGTTTTGGCAGTTTTATTTCCAAGATTGGAAGGCTCAATTTTTTCAGACAAAAACAATTTCCAGGAATTTCTTATATCCCATTCAGTATCTATAAAAAAGCGCGGCGCATTTTGTGTTGAATTGATTATTCTGTCTATTCTTTCTTTTGATTTATTCCTTAACTCAACCATGAATCCATAATCATATTCTCCATATGGAGATTCATTGCTTTGCGAGTCTGCAAACATTTTCATATGCTCCGACATTGTCTGATTTCTTTTTTTATTCTCGTCAACCTGCTCTGCGAATGGCCTTAATGATGGTTTCATATGATTTTCAAAATCAACATCAAAATTTTCCTTTCCATCAAAATCTTTATGCACTTCTCCCAGCGTCAAATAATGTCTTCCTATGAAAGTTGGTCCGTTGCAATCAAGCCTGTCAATCCAGCGAGTAAACCAAACTGGCCACAGCGGTTGATTATTTTTATCAAATTCTAAATATGGTTTTATTATCCTGGTTTCTCCGTCGGCACACTCAATCTTTGATTCTGTTCTGTAATGTGTGTGTGCCGCCATTGTATAAACTATTGAAATTTTTTCCGCATCATTTAAACTTGTGTCTTTATCAAGCAATTGTTTAACCAACAAAGAGCCGGCTTCCGCATGCCTTACTGCCCTTTTATCTTCTTCATATCTCGGAACTACCGCGCATCCGATGTCGTGCAATGCGCCACCGACAAAACCAGGCAGAATATGTTTTGGATTGGCATCCAATTTGCTAAATAATATCACTGCATTCATGTAATCTCTCATAATATGCCCCGGTCCATGCCCCGGCTCTATGTTTGAAAAATCATAATGTTTTCCAAACTCTGAAAGAGTTCTTTGAACGATATTTCTTGCCTTTTCCACGGCATCTTCTCTGGAACTTACCCTGATGTCATTCAATAAATTGGGACTGAAAGAATTTCTAATCTCCTGCATTTCATTCCAAGCCGTTGCCTCGTCCTCAAAATTATATTTTTCCATTATCTCAGATTTGCTAAAATTGTTTAAAAGCATTATGAAATTGAATTTCTATCTTTTATCTTCATAATACTTAAATAATCTTTCAAGCTGTTTTTCAAATGGCTCTTAAATTTCTCGTGACCGGCGGATTGGGGCATATCGGTTCGAAACTTGTCAGAGAATATGCAAAAAGGGATGATATAGAATTGATAAGAATCATGGACAATTTTCTTGTCCAAAGATATTGTTCTCTGTTTAATCTTCCCGACGGAAAAAGATACGAATTTATTGAAGGAGATATAATGAATGATGCCGATTTGAAGAAAGCCATGAAAGATATTGATGTTGTAATTCATCTGGCTTCAATTACTGACGCCCCTTCAACAATAAGCAAACCGCAGGAAACCGAAAGAGTGAATTTTGAAGGAACAAAAAAAGTTCTTGAAGCCGCAATAAATGCCGGCGTTGAAAAATTTCTTTTCCCGTCTTCAACAAGCGTTTATGGAGAAGCCGAAGGAATTGTTGATGAAAATTTCAAAGACTTCAAACCTTCAACGCCTTATGCTGAAACAAAATTATCTTCGGAAAGATTTTTACAGGAAATTGGAAAAAGTGGAAAAATTCACACCGTAATTTTAAGAATGGGGACAATTTTTGGAACAAGCATAGGGATGAGATTTCACACTGCGATAAATAAATTTTGTTTTTTGGCGGCGATGAACAAACCCTTGACGATTTGGGATTCTGCGCTAAACAGCAGACGCCCATATCTTGGATTGAATGATGACATAAGAGCATTTGAATTCTTGGAAAAAGACGGCAAATCTGGAGAAATTTACAATGTCGTCACAAAGAATTATTCCATGCAGGACGTTCTCGACGCGATAAAGGAATTTGTTCCGGATGTAAAAATTGAAATAACAAAATCCCCGATAATAAATCAGAAGCCATATCACGCTTCAAATGAAAAAATTAAGGCGCTCGGATTTGAATTTAAGGATGATTTGAAGCAGTCTATGAAAGAAACTATTGAATTATTCAGAAGAACAACTTACTCAGGTATTGATAATGGCGGTTTGATGAATTGAGGATGAAATGCAAAATGAAAAATTTTTTCATGGAAAAACAATTCTCATAACTGGCGGACTTGGATTTATGGGGAGCAATCTTGCTATTCGGCTTGCCGAATTAAATCCAAAGAAGATAATTCTTGTAGATTCTCTTGTTTCCGGATTGGGTGGGAGCTTAAAAAATATATCGGAATTGATAAACAACAAAATAATTGATTTCCAACCAGAGGATATAAAAAATATTTCCAAGATGAAATCTCTCGTAACAACGGCAGATATAATCTTCAATCTTGCCGGTTCAAGCAAGCACACCAAACTCGATGAGGGAGAATTAAAATTTGACAATGATGTAAATTTTTTATCTCAAGTATTTTTCCTTGAATCTGTAAGGCAAGTAATGATTGAAAATCCAAAGAAAAAATTGAAAATGATATTTGCAGGAACAAGAGACCAATATGGGAAAGTTCCATACCATGATTTGCCGGTCAAAGAAAATTATCTTCCAAAAGACATGACAGATTATCAATCAATAAGCAAAAATTCCGTCGAGAACCACCATTTACTTTTGAATAACATAATGAAGGATTTGGGGATTGATTTGAAAATCAATAGTTTGAGAATAAGCAACACCTATGGTCCTAGACAATCAACAAATTACGGAGCAGTTATCCCAATATTTGTAGAAAAATCCATAAGTGGAAAGTCAATAGAATTATGGGGTGGCGGGGAAGTTTATAGAGATTTAAATTATGTCGACGATGTTATTGATGCATTTTTTTTGGTGGCTTCCACAGAAAAAGAGGGGCAAATTTATAATTTGGGGTGCTGTGTTGGAAAAATGGACATGCAAAGGAAAGGAATCGGAAACAATTTTATAACTATAAAGGAGCTTGCGGAAACAATTGTTAAGATTTCTGGAAAAGGCGAAATAAAAATAATTCCTTATCCGCCTGAAAGAAAAGCGATTGAGCCCGGGCATTTCGCCGCCGATATTTCAAAAATTGCAGAACTGGGATGGCATCCAAAAATTTCCTTGGAAGAAGGATTAAGAAGAACTATTGAGTGGAATCGCAGAACTAAGATTTAACTTCCATCCTTTTTCTAATAAAATTGGCATAAATTCCATAAGGCCCGCCAATAAAAAAATCGATCGGAACTCCCAAAAGTCTTGAGTATAATGTTTGTTCGAGAGTCATGCCCATCATAAGTTCCCTCTGTGCTTCCACAATAAATGAAAAAGAAATCATGGAGAATGTATCGGCTGCGGTTTTTCTCCAGTCCAATTTTTTCTCTAAATTGTCCGTCATAATTTAATCTTAAATCTGAGTTATATAAATTTAATGAAACTAAAAATATTTTTCAGTAAAATCTTTACTCTGCTTTTTAGCAAGATAATCTAAAATCTCAGATTGTTTTTTTGTCATCTGCGATAATTTTTCAATTATTTCTTTTTGGTTGTCATCTTTGGACGGGAATTTAAACGTCTCAGTAAAATCATTGGTATCGGACCAAAAGCCGTCTTCCGGAGATTCTTTTTTCTGCACAAGGTTGCTCGCCCTGTTAAGGCTTTCAAAAGTTCCAGCGTCGGACCAATAACCGCTGATTATATTATACTTGCATTTTCCATGATTCACATAATATTCAATTGCGTCTGTAATTTCCAACTCTCCCCTTCCAGAAGGTTTAAGGGTTTTTATTATGTTGAAGATATCTGAATCAAACATATAAAGTCCGGTCATTGCCAAATTTGATTTTGGTTTTTGCGGTTTTTCTTCCACGGAGACTACCTTGTCATTTTCAACAACGGCGACTCCAAATCTCATTGCGGCCTTCAAACCAACTTCTTTCAGAAAAATCTTTGCTCCGTCGCCATGTCTTTCAAAATCCTGCACAAAATCCTTCATGTTTTCTTCATAGATATTATCTCCCAGAATGACCGCAATTTTTTCATTTTTGGAAAAATCTTCCGCCAATGCGAGCGCTTGCGCAATTCCTCCCGCTTCGTCTTGAATTTCATATTTTAAACTCACGCCGAATTCCCTTCCGGAGCCGAGGAGATTTACAAAATCTCCTGCATGTCCGGGACCAGAGACAATCAAAATGTCTTTTATTCCTGCATCTATAAGTGTCCTCAAGGGATAATAAATCATCGGCTTGTTATAAACTGGAAGCAAATGTTTATTGGTGACTTTTGTGCACGGATAAAGCCTGCTCCCAGTCCCACCGGCAAGAATTACGCCCTTCATTTGAAACAACTCCCATAAAATTTCCAAATAAATAAAAATATTTGTTTCATTTGACTTTCAAAGGTCTCCACCAGTTTTCATTATTCTTGTACCATTCGGCGACGCTTTTAATTTCTTTGTATAAATCATTATGCATATTTCTAAAACCTATTTTTTTTATTTTATCGCTGGAAACGGAATATCTAAAATCATGCGCCTTTCTGTGGGGAACTTTTTCAATCATTTCTTCCCCAAAATTAAATTGATTAAGCAAAAGCCTTGTCATGTTTATATTGGTCTGTTCGTTTTCTCCGGAAATGTTGTAGACATTTCCGTCATCCCCATTCTGCGAAGCAAACCATATTGCTCTGCAGTTGTCTTTTATATTAAGCCAGTCTCTCACATTAAGCCCCGGGTTTTCTTCACTCCACATCAACGGGACCTTTTTTCCATCAATTAAATTTGTTATGAAAAGCGGAAGAATTTTTTCAGGAAATTGATACTCTCCATAATTGTTTGCGCTTCTTGTTATTATCACGGGGAATTTATGCGTCTTGAAGAGGGCAAGAGCATTCAGATCTGCCGCGGCTTTCGTTGCTGAATATGGACTGGATGGATTTAATTTAGATTCTTCGTCGAAACTTCCGTTTTTTATGCTGCCATAAACCTCATCAGTGGAAATTTGCACGAATTTTTTTACATTATTTCTCATTGAAGATTTAAAGAGATTGCATGCCCCGAGAAAATTGCTTTTTTCAAAATTTTCCGAATCTCCTATGCTTCTGTCAACGTGACTTTCGGCGGCGAAATTAAATATTGCATCTGGCTTGTGCTCTGAAATAATCCAATCAATAAAATTCCTATCGCAAATATCTGCCCTGATGAACTTGTAATTTCTATGCCACGAAAGGTTCATGTGCTCGATGTTTTTCCCTTCACCGGCATAACTAAGATTGTCAACATTTATTACGCAGATTTCTTGATTTATTTCCAGATCAGTCAAAAGATATTTTATGAAATTACTTCCTATGAATCCAGATCCGCCAGTGACAATCACCTTCATTTTAATACTGTCTGAGAATTTGTTTAAAAGGTTTCTGGGCTTGAAACTCATGATGATTCAAACATCATAATCTTTTTATACGAATTTGATGCAGATTTTGCATGGAAGAGGAAAAAATAAAAAAAAGCTTCCAGAACCTTAAGATAGATGTCAAAGATTTAAAAGAAGATATAAGGAATATCTTTGAAGAGCTGAAAAAATTTGAATTGGCTGTTCCAAAAAAGAATAATGTTGCAGATTCCGGAAAAATATTTACATCAAAAGTTTTTGTCAATGATGCAATAAAATCCTCAGTGAATGAAGTTTTTGATTCTGGTATTTTTACCATGGGTGAAAAAACTAAAGAATTTGAAAAAAAATTCAGAGAATATTGCGGGATAAAACATGCCATAGCGGTTAATAATGGAACGGTTGCAATAGAAATGGCGTTGATGGCTCTTGGAATCGGCGAGGGTGATGAGATAATTGTCCCTTCGCATACGACAATGCCAACAGTTGAACCGATACTTCATCTTGGCGCAAAACCCGTTTTTGTCGATATAAATGAAAAAGATTTTACATTAAATCCAAAAGAAGTTGAAAAAGCAATTACAAAAAAAACAAAAGCGGTAATTGCCGTGCATCTTTATGGAAATTCTGCAGACTTGGATTCATTGCAGGAAATTTGCAGAAAAAATAAAATATTATTGATTGAAGATTGCGCGCAAGCTCATGGAACAAGATATAATGGGAAGCACGTGGGGGTTTTTGGAATTGTCGGATGCTTCAGTTTCTATCCGACAAAAAATTTGACGGTATGCGGAGAAGGCGGAATGATTATAACCGACGACGATAATATTGCAAAAAAAGCCCGCATGTTGATAAGCCACGGGGAGGATGGAAGATACAATCATGTAATTCTTGGGGGAAATTATAGGCTTTCTGAGATGCATTGCGCCATAGGAATAAAACAACTGGAACTTCTGGAAAAGTTTGTTGAACGAAGAAGAGAATTGGCGAAAATTTATTCAAAAAATCTTTCAGGAGTTAAAGGAATAATTCTTCCGACAGAAGCGCAAAATGCCAAGCACAGTTATCACCTTTATGTGATAAGAGTTGATAAAAAAATAAGAAATAAAATAATCGGCGAATTGGCGAAAAATAATATTTTTGCAGGAATACATTATCCAACCCCCGTTCATAAACAGCCGGTTATAAAAAAAATGATGAAAACTCAAAAGCTAAAAAACACCGAAAAAATTGTTGACGAAATAATTTCTCTCCCGATGTATCCGCTTTTGAAAGATGAGCAGGCAGTTATGATTGCTGAAAAAATAAAGAAAATTATTCTGGATTAAAAGATGAAAATAGCCCACATAAACATGTTTTATCTTCCAACTTTTGGGGGGGTGGAACAAGTTATGTATGAACTTGCAAAAAGACAAGTCGCCGACGGCCACGAGGTCCATGTTTTTTGCTGCGATTCCGACAAAAAAAATAGGATTAAAAAAAAAGAAGAAATTATCGAGGGGGTGCATGTTCATAGATTGCCCTACCTATTCAGATTGTCTCTAAGCACATTCATCTGGCCTTCCCTATTATGGAAATTTCCGGGCTATTTTGACGTCATCCATAGTCATGTTTCCGGTCATGCGTATATCCTCATCGCCGGAATTTTATCAAGGATAAAGGGAATAAAACACATTCATACAACTCATTGTCCGTGGACAGATTTTTCTTTTAGGCCTAAGGTTTTGAGGCCATTTATCCTTATTAACAATTTTTTCTTAAACAGATTAGTTTTCAGATTTATTGATAAGATTATCGCAATAACTCCATGGGAAATAAACCAGCTTAAAAAATTTACAAATTTTGATAAGATAAGAATCATTCAAAATGGCACGGACGGAATATTTTACAAAAAAATTAAGAAAAATAATTTTAAGAAAAAATATGGGATATGTGAAAAAAAAATTGTTCTTTTTTTTGGAAGGTTAAATCCCACAAAGGGTCCGGAAAAACTGGCTATTGCGGCGATAAATCTAACGAAATCCGGGAATGCAAAAGATATTGCTTTTGTTTGGGTTGGTCCGGACGAAGGCATGGGAGAACAAGTTGCCGAGATGATAAAGCCGTATAAAAATATGTACTATTTTGGCCCCATACAGGGAAAGGAGAAAGTTGCGGAAATGTATCAGGCCGCAAATGTTTATATTCTGCCAAGTTACAGGGAAGGTTTGCCCTTGACTCTTTTTGAGGCTATGGCTTCAGGACTCCCAATAATCTCTTCCCCCGTTAATGGAATTCCCTATGAAATGAATGAAGAAGAAAATGGGATATTTGTGGGATATGGAGATACAATTAATTTAGAAAAAGCTATAATGAATATTTTGAATAATCTGAAAATCTCAAAGAAATTTTCTTTAAATAATGCAAAAAAATCTAAGAATTACGACTGGGATTTGATTTATAAAAAATATATGGAGGAATATCTTTCTATATTGAATAATTAATTCATAATACTTATAAACTGGATGTTTTTAGAGTGATAATGAGGGTGACTTTAATTTCTACGTCAACATTTCCTTCTGATCAGGGGATGAGAACTTTGTCTGCATGCTTGGAGAGGGAAGGGCACGATGTCCTGATGATTTTCCTTCCTCTTGGTGAAGATTACACTCGAAAATATTTCGCAGATGAACTAAAACAGGTTGAGGAAAAATCCAGAGGAAGCGGTTTGGTGGGCATAGGTTCCATGGAGAGCACGACTGGAAGAGCAAAACAACTCGTTGACTTGTTTCAGAAGAAAGGAATTCCTGTTGTTTGGGGAGGCCCACATACCACTTTTTTCCCTGAAAAATGTTTTGAAGTTTGCGACATAATTGCCGTTGGCGAGGCAGAAGAAACTCTTGTTGAATTGGCGAACAAGATTCAGCAGGGGAAAAAAATAACGAATATACTCAATCTTTGGGTAAGGGAAAAAAATAAGGAATATCAAAATCCAGTAAGGCCTCCCGCGAACAATTTGGATGTATTGGCGCATCCGGATTATGATATTGAAGACCAATGGATTTTAGAGAAGGGGAGGTTGATTCCATTTGAAGAAAGGCATTTATCGGGGATGATTTTTTTTCAAACGGAGAGGGGGTGTCCGCAGGCATGCTCATATTGCACAAACAACATATTAAGGGCGATTTACAAGGGAAAGGGGGATTTGTTAAGAACGCATAGCGTTGATTATGTCATTGAAGAATTTAAAAGGCTGAAAAAAAAATTCCCGTCAATTAAAGTTTTTGACATAAGGGATGAAACAATAACTGTTAGAAAATTGGACTGGCTGAGGGAATTTTCAAAAAGATACAGGGAAGAAATAGGAATAAGATTCAAATGCCTTGCAGAGCCGGCAACGATGGCTTTTGGAGATGTCAGCGACGAGAAAATAAGATTGCTGGTTGAGGCGGGTTTGACGGATATTATCATCGGAATACAAAGCGGAAGCGACAGATTAAACAAGGAAGTTTATAACAGATTCATCACGGCAGAGCAGGTCTTGAAATGCGCGCAGATTGTCAATAAGTATAAGGACAAACTAACCGTCATGTATGATATTATCAGCTGCAATCCTTACGAAACAAATGAGGACATAATAGCCACGATAAGACTTTTGCAGAAAATTCCCAAACCCTATTTCTTAAGCGTCAATAATCTTATCTTCTTTGAAGGAACGCCTCTTTATAGGAAAGCATTGGAAGACGGGCTCCTGAAAACATATAATGATGAGGCAAATAATTTAAATTACTGGGATCGTTGGAAGCACATAAAATTAAAAAAGAAAAATCCTTACTTGAATTTAGTTTTAAACATGATGAGGGGTCCGTGCACCAATAAAAGATACGGGATGATTCCCGCCCCATTGGTTGACTATTTAACAAGCCCTGAAAGGATTGAATATAATGTAAAGAATGAAAGACCAACTTATGCCGTCGGAGAGATGGTGGAAGTCGTTGATGATGTCAGGGAAAAAATAGTAAAGCCAGTATATCGTTCAATGCCCGTCCCGTTCAAGCTTTGGTATGACAAAATAAGATACAAAGCTTGATTATTTCCTTGCAATTCTAAAGTCATTCATTTTTGTTTTATATTTTGTCGTGTCTTTGACATTCGCCCAATAAAATCCTTCTTGCCTCAATCTGCAAGCAAGACAAAAACCGCAATGTTCTTTTTTCCCGACATAACAGCTAAAGGTGTCCTTAAAATTTACTCCCAATTTATACCCCAGAACAATTATTTCTTCCTTATCTTTCTTTATCAGTGGAGCTAAAATTCTTATCGGTTTTGAACAGGAAATTTTAGCCAGAGAATTTACACTTTTAACAAATTTCTCCGTAGTATCTGGATAATTTTCTTTGCCTTCATTTTTGAATCCAACAAAAATGTCGTAATTCTTTTTTTCTTTGATTGAAAGAGATTCTGCCAAAGCCATGGCGTGAATTAAAAAAATTGTATTTCTGCACGGGACATAAAATTTTTCGGATTCTTTTTTTGTGTTTTTCAAGTCTTTTATCATTAATTTTTGTGTTTTTCCTTCCCTATTGATTAAAGAAGTTGAAATTTTTCCAAGCCAGCCTAGTTTTATCTCTATAAATTCTGCCCCTAGTTTTTTTGCGCATTTGTGCGAATATTTTCTTTCTGAAATAAGGGATTTTTGCCCGTAATCAAAAAAGATATTTTTTATATTATCATACTTTAAAATTTTTTTCACGTAATAACTTGTCGTCACGCTATCAATACCGCCGGAACATAAGACTATGGCATTTTTCATGTGTAATCTCATTTGATAATCTTTATAAGCATAACCCATTAAATGAATTTATGAAAAAGCAGGCAAAGGATTTGAAAAAAGGCGAGAAAATAAAAATAGCAAACAGATTATTCACCGTAAATGAATTTGAGATTTCAGATATTGGAAAACAAGGGAAGAGAAAAGTTAGGGTGGTGGCTTATGATGAAAATGGGGAAAAAATTGTTCTCATAAGGCCCGAAGATTACCCATTTGAAACGGGATAAGATGATACATATAATTATCACTTCATTTAATGAACCAAGAGCGACGCTTAGGGCGGTAAAATCTTTTCTTAATCAGAAAATATTGGATGACTTTAAGATAATTGTCGTCGACCCATTTAAAGAAACCGAGGAATTTTTAAAAAAAGAATTACAAGACAAACGAGTGGGTTTTTTTCTTGACTTGGGAGAGGGAAAAAGCTATGCTCTAAATCTTTTATTCCAAGAGATTTATTCGAAAAATAGTGGGGATGTGATAATATTGAGCGATGGCGACGTTTATGTTTCTGAAAATTCTGTCTCCGAAATCTTGAGCGCATTTAATGATTCTGAAGTTGGATGCGTAGCTTGCAAGCCCGTTTCCATTGATTCAATAAAAACAAAATATGGATACTGGTCTCACTTGTTATTTAATGGAATTCATAATGTAAGAAGAAAACATCATCAAAAAGGGCAATTTTTTGAATGTTCCGGTTATTTATTTGCAATAAGAAACGGGGTGATATTTAATTTCCCGATGGAAGTTTCCGAAGATTCTATAATTCCATATCTTTTTTGGAAAAAGGGATACAAGATTTTTTATGCGGATAAGGCGGAAGTATATGTAAAAAATCCAGATAATTTCAAAGATTGGAAAAATCAAAAAATAAGAAACATAAAAGGGCATGAAAATCTAAATAAAATCTTTCCTAATATGCCAAGAACAAAAACATTCTTCAACGAGATAAAAAAAGGGGCGCTTTTTTCCTTGAAACATCCGAGAAATTTAAGGGAATTTTATTGGCTTTTGCAGCTTTATCTGGCAAGGTTGTATATTTACATAAAAGCTTTTCAGGAAATAAAGCAAAAAAAATCATTTCAAGATGGTTGGCGTGAAACTGAAATAAATTCAACAAAGCCGTTAGATTAATTCTGAGATTTTTTTCTCCAGCTCATCCATTGTTTTTAGTATGGGCATGGAACCAATAAGAATTGAACTCAAATAATCCAGCGCCTCGTCAACGGATTCGTCGGTTTTTATTCCCACGGCAGGAATTCCTCTGGCATAGGCATAGCCAAGTTCCCACGCCGTTCCGGCGCCGACATGCAAACCGTCAAGAACCGCGACAACTAAATCAACGTCCTTAAATCCGACATTTATATCTCCATCAAAAATTCGGTTTACATCATGTATGTTCTTTATAATCCCGACATCCCTATGGGGGAGAAATGTTTTTAGTCCCAGGGATTTGCATAACTCATCGACTTTTTCCAGTAATGCCTTTTCATTTTCCGTGCCTATCTTTCCGGCGATATATACTTTTTTTGTTTTTCTTTCCATAATCCTTAAAAAAGGGTTTCAGTTTTAAATTTAACTATGAAAAAGATATGCATCATAAAACTCGGCGCGCTCGGAGATGTAATAAGGACATTGCCGATTTTAATAGGGATAAAGGAAAAATATCCTGATTCGGAGATTTCATGGATAACAAAAAAAGACAGTTTTGAAATGGTTAAAAACAGCCCCCATGTAAAAAAAATGTTAATATTGCCTTTCGAGCCCCGGGAATCTTTTGATATTTTGTATAATTTTGACATTGATGATGAAGCCACATTTTTGGCTGGGAAAATAAATTCCAAAAAAAAATATGGATTTTATTCTGATGGCGGATTTGTCTCTGCTTTTAATATCGGCGCAGAGTATTATTTAAACACTATTTTTGACGATGAAATAAAAAAAACAAATGCCAAAACTTATCAGGAAATGATTTTTATGGCAGCTGAATTACCCTACAAAAGACAATATCATGCCATAATCCTTTCTGAAGAAACGAAGAAATATGCGGGAAATTTTTTTGAAGAAAATAAAATCAATTCCGGAAAATTAATCGGGATGCATCTTGGGGCAAGCGCAAGATGGCCGTCTAAAGTTTGGCATAAGGAAAACTTGAAGGATTTCATAAAAAAAGCGAAATCTGCGGGTTATGAAATTATATTGTTCGGCGGGCCTAATGAGACGGAAGAGCTTGAAAAAATAAAAAAACAATTTTCAGAATCCGGCATAATGCTGCATGCAAATAATCCTTATAACACTGCCATGCAATTTGCTTCACTCGTTGAAAAATGCAATTTTATGATATGTTCGGATAGCTTTTCTCTTCATATTTCTCTCGCCTTGGGAAAGCAAACAATAGGCCTTTTTTTCTGCACATCGTCAAAAGAAGTTGAAGGATATGATTTGCTTAAAAAAATTGAGTCTCCGATGCTTTATAATTTTTTCCCGGAAAGAATGAATGAATATGATGAGAATCTTGTTAAAAGCATTTCTTCGGAAGAAGTTTTTAATAAGATTGTTGAATTTGGGATAAAAACAAATAAAAACAATTTGCCAATGGATATATGATGGAAAATGACTCAGTTTCTGAAAGAAAAAATAAGCTAAAGAATTTTTTTCTTGGCTGGATGACTGATAATTATGACAAGCTTTTCTTGATGATTCTTGCAACGGCTTTTCTTTTGAGAATATGGATTTTTACAAAAACCTTAAATCAGCCGGTATGGTGGGACGGGGCGGATTACATGGCTGCGGCCATCAGATGGGCGGGAATAAATCCAAACATGATTGATATGTGGTATTACAGAAGAGGTCTTTTCTGGCCTTTGTTTCAAGCCTTATTTTTTAAATTTGGACTTGGAGAAACTGGAATAAGGCTCGCACTTGTATTTTTTTCAACAGGCATCGTCTTTGTTTCGTATACGCTTCTCAAAGACATGTTTAACAAAAAAATGGCAATTCTAGCAAGCATTTGTCTTTCATTTTCATGGATTTTTATGTTTTTTACGGGAAGAACTTTAAACAATCTTCCAGGAGCATTTTTCTTGCTGACATCTCTAATGTTTTTTTGGAAGGGCTACGTTCTAAAGAAAGGGAATAAGTATATTTATTTGTTCGGCCTTTTTTTCGCAATCACATCCTTGATGAGGATGCAATATGTCCTGTCTGCAATCCCGCTTATTATTTTTGTTTTTATAAAAGAAAGGCATCGTTTTTTGTTTAATAAACATCTTTGGATTGCAGTCGGAATTTTTGCCATTATGTTCATCCCACAATTTTATCTTCATTATCAACATTTTGGAAACCCCATAGCCGATTTGTCAAAATATTATCTTGGTGTAGGCAATTCTGAAAAAGGAGAAGTTGGAGTAAGATTGGCAAAAACATCCGACTTATTTGTATATTTTAATAATCTTCCTTATATTTTGGATGCGAATCAAAAAGGATATCACACGCTTTTCACATTCAGTCCGCTGTATCTTATATTCCTAGTCGGGTTCTTTTTCTTCTTTCTGGATGCTGTTTTAGGTTTTGATAGAATTTTCAGGGACGAAGAAATTCAAAAAAAATTCTTTATTTTGATATGGATTTCCATATCGTTTTTATTTTTAGGTTACATAGCACCACATCTTGAGCAAAGATATATTATGGATGACATTCCATTTTTATTTCTAATCGCAGTTTATCCATATGCAATGATTGAAGGATATTTAACAAAAACTTTTAATATGAAACCTCGAACTGCTTTTTTATTCATTTGTTTGGTGCTATTCCTGGTTTTAATCCCTAATATCATCTTTGGGAATAATCTAATAGAATCGAAAAAAACTTCGTATATTGAAGCTAAAGAAGCGGGTTTATGGATTAAGGAAAATTCAAATCCAACAGATGTCATAATATCGGATTCATTACCGCAACTCACCTATTACTCGGAAAGATCTGTTTATCCATTTAATTTGGCTCCGCGTAGAGATATGGAACGTAAAAATGAATCAGACTTGTTGGATTTTATTAAAACAGACAAGCCAAAATTTATGACTCTCACAGCATTCGAAAACCAAGATGACTGGGCTATGGCATTTCCGCAAAACCATCCAGATTTGGTTGTTCCAGTTCAAGTTTACAAGCAAGGGGAACAACCTGTTTTTGTAATTTACGAATTTAAATATTAATCCTTATTCCACTTGAAAACAAAAATATGACAAACTGTAAAAAAGTTTGCCTTTTTTACAAGCGTGAAATTTTCCTTTAGCAGTTTAATAATTTCTTCGTAGCGAGTTATATGTTCCGCGGGAACTTCGGCTTTTCCAACCATTTTTCTTACCTTTCTTGAAATCCAATTTTCTGTTGGCTGTGAAACAATAAGAATAAAATCATTGTTCATCTTCTTGAAATCATCAAGAATTTTTTGCGTTTCATTTATCGGAATATGCTCAAAAACATCTAGAACAAAAATTTTTGTTGGCTTTATTTTTTTATAATCGTCTATTTGCGTTTTTTCAGGATTATTGTCAAATCCAGTTATATTATATCCACTCAACTTTC
>CAYZEG010000002.1:0-3362 GCA_964477635.1 Candidatus Woesearchaeota archaeon
GAACTCGTGCGAGGTCGCGAGTAGTGGGATAAAGTTTAATTCTAAGAAAAATTATTTCACCAAAACTCCATTCAATGTCCCTTCCTGCGTCGGCCTGCTAGTTATCCTGACTTTTCCAATGTCTGTTTCAACTATTGTTCCTTTCGTTATGATATTTTGCCTCGCCAGGAATCTGTTTGAAGGAGTTTCAAGAACATTTTTTATCTCAATCTTTTTTGCCTTCCCGTCCGTCTGAACATTGACAATTTTTGCCTTTAACAAAAATACTTTGAGATTTCCGCCCCGAACTTTCTTGGATTTTCTTTTGTCGTCGCCAAGTCTTACGGATTTCTTTTGCCCGGTATTTTCATAGAGCTTTTTCTTTCTAGCCTTGATGTACTTTCCGCCTGTGATTTTTCTTCCTTTATGCATTTTGATTATAAAACATATTTACTTGTTTGCGCATTTCAATAAACAAAATTTTTTGTTTAAATAGCTTTCTATGAGGGAAATATTTTTTGCGCAAAATATGTGTAAAATATCACGAAAAGATTTATAAACAAACCATTCAAAAACAATCTATGGTTAACGGAATGGAAAGGCCCTTGGATTTGCTGAATAATTCAAAAAACAAAGAAGTTCTTGTTCAGCTGAAAGGGGAGAAGCAATTTGTCGGAACGCTTTTGGCATTTGACATTCACATTAATTTGATTCTTGACAACACGAAAGAAATGCAGGAAGGCGAAGTCAAAAGAAACATCGGATTGACTTTTTTGAGGGGAGACACGATAATATTCATTTCTCCAGCTTCAACAAACAAGAGATAAAATTCTAAAATGAAAAAAGAGGAATTTGAAGCAACATATAAGACAACTCTGTTCAAAATAATTGTTAGAAAAGATGGGGAAGGAAATATAGTAGATATAATGGAAAGACCTTACGGAATTAGTTTTAATGAATCAACTTCTGGTGCTCACTTAATTGTCGGCAATTCACGAGAATTCCACATAGATTTTTTCTCTGGAGCAACACCCATTAAAAAAGAATATCCTGAAAAAGAAGGCAAAAAATTTGTTTTGCCATTTTGGGTTAATGATTCAATCTGGGGATTCACCTAACACTTGATTTTTCTTGGGTGGGCGGGTGGGAACAAGTTTATATAATTATTTTCCATAATACAAATATGATCAAACTCACATTTCTAGGAACTTCCGACGCTGTGCCAAGCGCGGAAAGAAATCACACGGCAATCCTTTTGACATATCAGGGAGAGAATATCCTTGTTGATTGCGGGGAAGGAACGCAAAGGCAATTCAGAAAACTTGGATTGAACCCGTGCAAAATCACAAGAATTCTTTTAACACATAAGCATGCAGACCATTCGATAGGTTTGATTGGATTGATGAAAACTATGGAACTTTCCGGGTACAACAAGGCGCTTTATATTTACGGTCCGAGAGGAATAAGGGAATTCGTTGGAAACATAATGAGAACATTTGGAGAAGTCTTAAATTATAAAATTCATGTTGAAGAAGTCTCAGGAAAATTTTTTGAAACGGACGATTTCTATCTTGAAGCGGAGAAAATGTCCCACGGAGTTTTGTGCAATGCTTATAATTTTGTAAAGAAAGGGCAGATAAAAATAGACCGGGCAAAATTAAAAAAATCAAAATTGCCAAATGGTCCATTGCTGAAAAAATTAAAGGAAGGAAAAGACATAATTCACGATGGAAAAAAATATCTCGCAAAAAATTTGACATTTCAGGAAAATGGATTGAAAATTTCCTTTGTTCTTGACACTGCAATGAATGAACAAGCTGTAAAATTCGCAAAAGATTCTGATTTGCTGATTGCCGATTCAAGCTTCGGTTCGGATTTGGAAGACAAGGCAAAATTGCATAAGCATCTCACGGCAAAACAAGCGGCGGAAATTGCAAAAAAGTCAAAATCAAAAAAACTTATTCTGACGCATATAAGCCAAAGATATGAGAAAAAGAAAGAAGTCCTATTAAATGAAGCCAAAAAAATTTTCAAGAACACGCATCTTGTGAAAGATTTGGATGTCGTTGAAGTTTGAAAATGAAAGTGGAAGAAAAAGCTGTGGCCGCCTTGAAATATATAATTCCTATTTTGAAAAGATATGGATTCAAATGGTGTATTTCAGGACCTTTTGCGTTTTATGTTTATGGTGTCAAGAGACCAATTCCAAATGAAATTCATATAGATGTAGAAGCAGATAAAGACAGGAAGAGATTTAAGAATTTTCTTGTGGATGTTAGAAAATTTACAACATTTCCTTTTCAATACTATAAGGATAAAAATTATAACCACTATGTTATGGAGATAAATGTAAAGGGATTTATACTTAGCATTTGCACAACAAAAAATCTAAAGATGTTTGACAAAAATGGAAAATCAAAACTTTTTTATAATAAAAGTATTCCAAAACCAAAGATAGTCTCTTTTAATGGAATAAAAATTCCCCTATTGCCCGAGAAATCGGTTGTAAAAATGAGAGAATCTCTTGCAGTTAAAAAACTAATAGATATTAGAGACATTTCAGAAATGAAAAAAACTTTGAAAAATAAAGAATATTTTAAATGAGATTTCCGCATTAGAAACTTCTGCGGGGCGGGTGGGCGGGAACAAATTAATTAAAAGAAAAAATTTCAAAAGGTCGTTTGATAGCAAAACATTTTAAATAGAACTCCAAATTTATACAATAAATCATGGAAAAGCTTTTATTGAAATATTTCAGTTATTATCCATGCCGAATCAAAATATTTTTACTCCGCTAAAATTTTGCAAGAATTATGAAAGGCTAATATTTCTCGCGGGACCGATTCAAGGAGCGAAAGATTGGCAGAGTGATGCCGTCAAATATCTGCAGTCATTGGACGATGCATTGCATATAGCTTCTCCAAGAAGAATTGATGATTCATCGGGAGATTATTCAGAGCAGAAATATATTGGGCAATTGGACTGGGAAGAATATCATCTTCAAAAAGCATGGAGAAACGGCGTCGTGATGTTCTGGTTGGCAAGAGAATTTCAGCATCAATGCGACAGGGCGTATGCGCAAACATCCCGATTTGAATTAGGAGAATCAAAAGTAAGGCATGAAGTAAATTGGTCAAAGTTAGTCGTGGGAATTGAAAGTGGATTCAGCGGCGAGAGATACATAAGAAGAAGATTTTCCATAGATTGTCCCGATGTTCTCTTAAAAGATAGCTTGAAAGAAACATGTAAAGAAGCTGTAAAATTATATCGGCTTTAATCACAAACATTTTAAATAGAATTTCTTCTTGAATTTTATAATTCCTCTTCCTAAAGGGAGGGGTTGATAAGGGTGAACCGCAGGTTCCCTTTATGCCCGGGTAGCT
>CAYZEG010000002.1:3413-7035 GCA_964477635.1 Candidatus Woesearchaeota archaeon
CCTGCAGAGCGATTATTCGTGGGTTCGAGTCCCACCCTCCGCTTTTTGAGTTAAATGAAAAAATGGTATGGGGAATTTTTAATTCTGAATCTAATTTAGGCATTTATAAAAAAAATTTTCAGCGTTGAAATTTAAAAAAGCCAGAAAAGAAAAAGATTGATTCTTTCCCGATTAATTTCTCTTTTGCATTCAAGAATATAAAAATCAAGATGGTCTATCCATTCATTTATATTTTTCCCGCCAATTTTTTTATAAAAATTCTCAAGAAAATCAGAATAAGAAATATTTCCTCGTTTATGGTGCTCTTTTAAATTCTCGGCATAATGCAAAAACTCTCCCCTTTTATTTTCTGCATAAGTAATTTTTCTCTTAAGTTCCCTTATTCTTGACAATACTCCCTTCATTCGGCCCATCTTGATTTATAGACGCTGATACTTATAAATTCATCAGAATGCTCCGCAAAATTTAAATATTATGATGTAGTGCCTAATTGCATATGGCTTTTATTGTTAAGAAAAAAATAGGGGGTGGAGAATATTTCTATCTTAATGAAAATAAAAGAATTGACGGAAAAGTCAAAACCAAAACCCTGGCATATCTTGGAAAGAACAGAAAAGACGCCGAAGAGAAAATGAAGAAAATATTAAAAAGCAAAATTGAGATTAAATCTGAAGCAAAACAAGAAACAAAAAAGATGGAAAATAAAAATTCTGGCAAAATTTCAATTGAAGACATGGCAGTTTTCTGCAAAAGAAAAGGGTTTGTTTTCCCGTCCGGAGAAATTTACGGGGGGTTTGCGGGATTTTGGGATTTTGGTCCTATGGGAGTTGAACTGAAAAATAATCTAAAAAAAGAGTGGTGGAAATATCACGTTTATCAGCGCAGAGACATTGTTGGAATTGATGGAAGCATAATAACTCATCCCCAGGTGTGGAAAGCATCAGGACATGTTGACAGTTTCAGCGATGTTTTCGTTGTCTGCAAAAAATGCAAGAAGGCAAGCAAAATAGACAAAGCGGAATTGGGGAAAGTAAAATGTGATTTTTGCGGTGGAGAATTTGATGAAAAAAATGCAAAAGATTTCAATCTTATGTTTAAAGTTCAGGTTGGAGAAAATGGAGAATCCTATCTTCGTCCGGAGACTGCTCAGCTGATTTTCACCGATTTTAAATTAGTCCAGGAAAGCTCAAGAATGAAGCTTCCTTTTGGAATTGCCCAAATTGGAAAGGCATTTAGAAATGAAATTGCCCCGAGGGACTTTATTTTCAGAAACAGGGAATTTGAACAGATGGAAATTGAATATTTCATAAAGCAGGGAGCAGATTGCATTTACGAAATCCCCGACGAGAAAATGCTTGTTTATTCGGCTGAAATGCAGGAAAAAAAATCAAATCCGGAAATAATGAAAATTAAGGAAGCTTTGAAAATGGGAATTATAAAAAAAGGCTGGCATGCATATTGGCTCGCAACTCAATTTAGGTGGTTCAAAAATCTTGGAGCTAATCCGGAAAACTTCAGAATTCGCCAGCATAAGAAAGACGAGCTTGCGCATTACTCGTCGGACTGCTGGGACTTGGAATATAATTTTCCGTTTGGATGGAAGGAATTAGAGGGAATTGCAGACAGAAAAGATTATGATTTAAGCCAGCATGAAAAATTTTCAGGAAAAGATTTGAAAATTTTCGATGAAGAATCTAGGGAAAAAATTCTTCCAAGCGTTGTCTGCGAGCCGTCAATAGGCGTTGAACGTTCCTTTTTAGTGTTTATGTTTGACGCATATCATTACGACAAAAAAAGAGAAAATATAATTTTAAAATTAAATCCGAGGCTTTCTCCGATAAAAGCTTCAATTTTTCCAATAATAAAAAAAGACGAATTTGAAAAAATTGCAAAAGACGTCTTTAATGATTTAAGCTTGGAATGGAAGATTAATTATGACGAATCGGGAAGCATCGGAAGAAGATATGCAAGAAATGATGAAATAGGAACGCCATATTGCATAACCATCGACGACAAATCTGTACAAAATAAAGACGTCACGATAAGAGACCGGAACACAACAAAACAAATAAGGGTAAAAATTTCCCATCTTAAAGATATGTTAAGAAAATTATTAAATGAAGAAATTCTTTTTGAAAATGCCGGAAAAGCGGTAAAATAATTTTGTGCAAAGAATTTTTAAAGAATAAATTCTTATTATAAATAATTAAACAAGAGGTGACAAATGGCAAAAGCAGTTAAAACGCCTAGGCAGATGGCCATCAGAATAAAAGCTCTTAAAAAAGATGTTTCATTGCTCAAAAGAGCTAAAAAGGTGACCGCCAAAGCTAGAAGCGCGACAAGAAAAGCGAATGTGGCAATGAGAGGCGCTAAAAAAAAGAGCAAGGCTACCAAGCGTTCAAAGCACAAGAGAAAAAGATAAGCTTGGCTTAGATTTTTAAACTATTTCTTTTTTATTTTTATTATGATTCAAGATTGCATTTTTTGCAGAATTTCTTCGGGAAAAATTCCCGCAGAAAAAATTTATGAAAATGCAAATTTTTTTTCAATTCCGGACGCTAATCCAAAAATAGAAGGGCATAGCATTGTAATTTCAAAAAAACATTTTAGCACAATTTTAGATTTGCCGACGAGCTTGGGACAAGAACTTATAGACGGCATAAAAAATACTTCAATAAAGTTAATGAAAGAAAAAAATGCTCTAGGTTTTAACATCATAAACAACAATTTTGCATCGGCAGGGCAGATTGTTAATCATATTCATTTCCATGTAATTCCTAGAAAAGATGGCGATGGATTTAACGCGCTTGTGTAGATTTTCTTGAGATGAAAATTGAAATTAATATTGAAAAAGATATTCCTGCTAAATCCGTCAAAATATCGCCGGAACTTGGACTTCTTAACGGAACAAATGATTGATGAAACTCGTCCAAAATTGCATAAATCAGCGAAATCAGCAAAGCAGAAATTGCATAGCCAAATTTAATTTCTTTTTTGCCTTTAATAGAAAAAAATAAGAAAAAAGAGAATAGAAAGAAAACTGAAAGGTGATAAATGACCGGAATAAGAGGAAATCCTGCTCCGCTGGTTGAGCCGGGAATTGACGAAACATAAAAAATTTCTGCGCCAAGAAGAAACATCATAAATGCGGAAAAAATCCTCCTCTTTTCTATCCATAACATGCAAATTATTTAACTTGTTAATTTATAATATTATATAGAATCTAAAATAGATTTTGCAAAACATCCCAAATCACAAAATCAAAATTTTCTTCAATGTTGCATTCTTCGCGAAATGTCTCCAGGGAGTGCTGACCTCCCGACCTCGGCCTTCCTCAAAGCTTGCTTGGAGCAAGAAAGGCGTTGGCCTTTATTTATGAGAGCCGCGCTCTACCGCTGAGCTATGGAGACAACCAAGCAAGAGAAAAATGATTTAAAAATATAGCGAAGATGCTTGGAGAATCTTGCCGGGCGGTTGTCGCAGGTAGCCTTGTCAGATTAATTTTTGCTACTTTATCAAAACTACAGAAAGAATAAGCTTTATATAGAGGAAATATTTATAAAGCTTACGCTAAAAATTTATTCTAAAACAAAAATGGCTTTTGTAAAAAAATGTCCCGAAT
>CAYZEG010000002.1:7045-19029 GCA_964477635.1 Candidatus Woesearchaeota archaeon
ATCTTGGAGAAGTGGTCTGCAATGATTGCGGACTTGTCGTGGAGGAAAAGATGGTCGACACAGGAATTGATTTGTCGGGGAAATTTGACAAGTCTGAGAAAAAAGGAAGGGGCGGAGCCCCGATAAGCATACAAAAATTTGACAAGGGATTGACGACAAACGTCGGGGAAATCTCAGACATCTATAAGCTTGAGGCGGGACAGACGAGAAAATTCTTGAGATTGAAGAAATGGCAGGAGCGTGTTTCCACGAGCATTGAAAGAAATTTAAGGCTTGCAATGGCAGAATTAAGGGTTATTGCATCATATCTTAACCTTCCAAATGTTGTCAGAGACGACGCTGCACGAGTCTATAATTATGTTCTTCAAAGGGGTTTGGTGAGGGGAAGAAGCATGGAATCGGTAATTGCAGCATGTTTATACACTGCTTGCAGAACATACAACATCCCAAGAACCCTTGATGAAATGGCAACCGCTTCCGACGTTGAAAGAAAAGAAATTGGAAGAACGTATCGTTTCATAATAAGAAAACTTGGAATAAAGGTGAAGCAAAGTTCTCCAAAAGATTATATCGCAAGATTCTCCTCGGTTCTGAAACTAAGCCCCAAGACGCAAAATGACGCATTGAAAATTTTAAAAAATGCGGAAGAGGTTGAATTAACGTCGGGAAGAGGACCGGCGGGAATTTCAGCGGCGGCATTGTATGTTGCGGCGTTGATGAATGACGAGAAAAAAACGCAAAGAGAGGTTGCAGATATTGCGGGAATAACAGAGGTTACCATAAGAAATCGTTACAAAGAATTGATTGAAAAATTAAAGCTTGAAGACAAAATAAAACAAAAAGAAAAAGAGCTTTCTGTTAAGAAGTAATTCTGAAAAGTTAGTAAGCGGTGTTAACATAAAAACCGCCAATGTAAATTCATATTCAATCTCGTCAAATTTTTTCTCAATTAATAATTTTCATATCAGAGGAGCATCGTGAAGAATTCCAATGCGAAGCAATTAATAGGCGAGCAACAGCAAGCTCCCAAAAAGGAGAGTTAGTAAGGGGGACCTTGGCTTTCAAAAGGAGGGGTTAGTGTGAGCGATTTTGCTTGGACAAAATCTCACTAATCCGCAACCAAGCAGGGTCGCGAATTAAAGGGGAACCGCGATGCTAAATCCGTTAGGATTTACTTGGTTTTAGTGCCCCTCAATGCGGAGTGAAGGATTCGAACCTTCGCAAGCACTAAGCTATTGGAGCCTTAATCCAACCCGTTTGACCACTCCGGCAACTCCGCATAATCATTCTCGCAATTTTAGATTTAAATAACTGACGGAGTGGCTTGCCACTGCGTTTAGAACGTTTGTTCGGAATGCAGACAGAACTTGTGAATGTCTCCGGCAACTCCGCATCATAATTCTCATAATTTAAGATTTAAATAACCGACGATAATCTGAAAACATTCTGAATTTTAAAACTTTAGGAACCAAAATCAAATCTTGGAAGTTGCGGATGAAACAGTTATCGTCTGTCCTTCATAAACAAGAATATTTTCCGAATCATAGATTTTAAATTTGTATTTCACGGGACTTGCAGTGCCAAATAATTTGGTGTCAGTAAAGGGAATGGTAAACCCTCCCTCTTTAACAACATTAACATCAAATGGCAAATAATAAAAGTCTTCTAAACGGGGGACATCGCTGATGGAAATTTTCTGCTTCTCGCCTCCACGAACATCAGGATTATAAACCAGCAAATAATACCCACCGCAAGCATTAATATTTCTCAAATCAAACTGGAAATAAACGGTTCCGGGAAGTATTGTCTGCGAGTCAATATTTTTGAAAATGCTTCCGGAGCGTTGAGTCCAGTGCGCATCATTGACGCAATTGTCTCCTTGCACATGAGGCCCTATATTCTGCAGTCCCATCAAACTTTTTCTCTTGTTAGTAAGAAAGTCCAGCAACTGCAAAGCCCCGTGAATTCTGCCGTAATTCGGATCTCCAGTAATTAACAAATTATATTCATCAACAGTCAAAAACCCCTCGCTGTTGACCCCTTCCACAAATTCCTTGAAAGCTATTTGATTCGCATCGTTTCCGCATATTGCAAAATCTTTTGGACATACCCCATATCTGACATCGCCATATTTTTTTATTATATCGTTTAATTTCAATATTTCAACATCTAATAAAATTGTTCTTGGATTTTCAACTATTTCGGCTTGTTGGTTATATGCTTGTTCTGAAGGAACGGAATTTTGAACACCAGTTCCAATTCCCCCTCCCCCAGTTGTCGTCGCAGTGGATTTGCTCGTGTCTTTCGCAAAGCCTAATTTATCAAGAGCCAATTCAGCGTAAGCTTCCGCCCTCATAAAAATCAATTTTGCTTTCTGATGAGTATAGAAAGCCTTTCCAATTAAATCAGAAGTTATGTAGCTTATTTTTCCAATGTTGTCAAATTTTTTTATCCTTATCAGTTCGCCGTTAAAATCAGTTATATATTGTCCTTCTTTTTTCAAGCCGTCAATAAAGCTGTCTGTCACAGATTTCAAAGTCGCATTTTCAATTGTCGTTGATTGTATCGCCGTTTTCACGCTTGAAGAATCAAGATAACATTTTAGCGTTCCTTTTCCGCCGTCGCAGGTTCCAACTTGCATCCACTTTCCGCCGGCAGTTCCAGCCAAGGCATCAGTTCCTTTTCCAGGATTGTCTGTTGAGCAGATTCTAACAATCTGCGATGTGGACAAAGAAGGGTCAACAAATTCCTGCGCCGCAGATTGCAAATTTGGATTTATGAAGCTGTACAAACTTGGCGTTCCAGAAACACAATCTTTTTCGGAGTTAATGTCCGTCTTTCCCGCAATATCTTGCTCGTATAAATCCTGCACATAATCAAGACCGAAATCTGTAGTCACCTGTTTAAATCCGCATTCCTCTCTTCCATTTACACTTATGCAAAGCTCTTTGTATCCGGAAGGCGCCGTGAAATCTTTTTTATCCGAGGCATAGTCTCCGGGAGGAATAAATCCGGAAGCAACTGTCACAGTCGGCGCATACTGGAAGAACGAACCGGTTTGAGGTGTCTTGAGATAAACGCTGTAAAATGCTCCGGAATTTCTTCCGGCTTCGCCGGCATTCTTTCCCGCGAAGACATGATAAAAGACGCTGTACCTTGACGTCGGCGGCACGGTTGCCGTCGTGTAAGTGCTTTCCGAAAACCAGGCAGTATATTGTGGCGGCGATTCCGGTTCAGTGATTGAATCAAAAAAATCCATCTTGGAAGGATAGCTTGCAGACACAAAACTCTTGCAGATAGAGTGTCCAACTTCTTTTATTATTCCCGTCCTGAACGCCTCAAATGATGCCGCCCCATAATAATTTGTCATGTAATTAACAGACTTGTCCGCATTCGCCCATGCGCTTGCAACTCCCAAGTATTCTCCTCCGCCCCTTCCGGTTTGTCCTGTTATTGTCTCAAATATTTTTGGAACAATTATTCCGGCAAGCGGTTGTGCCTGGCTCCAGAAGAAATCACAAAGGTAAATGCTGTGAATCTCGTCGCAGATTCCGACTGTCTGCCCGGTTGCCAAATTTGTCTGCAAGCAATCCCGATAATTTTTTTCAACGGATATGAACCCGTCCATTCCTGCTTTTATTCCCGAAAGGCATACTGGCACGACGATATTTTCTCTCGCATTAGGGAGACAAAGAGCCGCGCTTCCAATTATTCCCGATTGAATTACATTCGGGACAGTGTAAGTTCCGCCAAGATTGCATCTGCTTGAAGGACAAACAACAGGGTCGCAGGCATTGAATAATAAAAGACAATCTTCTGGAGACATGAAATCCTGGCATTGGACATCGGGAGTTCCCGTCGCTGGAGAACCAACCTTCATGGGTTCTCCCAAAATAGTTGCCCTCGTCAAACTCGGGCTTGATTGTCTTTGTCTTGAAGCATCTTCAACTGCTCTCGTCGCTCTCAAAACAAGAGTATTAGTATCTTGTGGAGATAATCCTGGAAATTCTCCTTGAATTTGCCCGCTTCCGGGATTAAAGCTTCTGCAAGTGTCTTCGCTGTCTTCTCTCCCGTCTTTTCCAACATTGCAAATATAAAAGCTGTTTAATCTTCCCGATTCGTCATAAGCCCTTATATTCCCAAGTCCCGAAACAGTTTGCTTTGTCGCAACATACCATCCTTTCCCAGTGTCAAATGGAACAATCGCAGGAAGTCCCTTATAGGGTTCAGTTTCAAAATATTTTACCTCTGGATTTTGAAATTTATTTTCATAGGATGTGCTGTCGTATTTTATGAATTCAGAATACAATCTACTTAATTCTTCTTTTTTCTTATCGTCGGCAATTTGGCTTAAAACAACATTGTCTTCTTGAACATCATCAAGCTGATAAATCTGGTTTTTGTTTGCATAATATTTTGAATTTGAACCGTCGCCGTCAAGAATAAACAAATATTTCTGGCCTGCGAATACGATTCCTTCAACATTGTAAGATGTATCTGATGTTGGAGTGAAGCTTCCGGTGTTTCCCGTAATTTGATTTCCATTTAGAACGCCGTTGTTATAAAATCCCTTTACCGCGTTCGGACCATTATAAGAATTAACGCCAATCCGAAGCTTGCCCAAATTGGAAGTCGCAGAAGTAAACGCCGCAAAATTCTGCGAATTTGCTTTTATGTCAAACATGATTTTGTAAAGTTTTCTTTCAGAAAGTTTTTTCAATTCATCATTTTCGGAATTATCAATAACAGTTTTCAATCTCTCTATGTCTCTCGCCTGACTCAATGTTATTTTATTATTGGCATATCCTTCTTTTGTAAACGCCGAAGCAACATCCCCTTCAATTTTTATCACTTCCTTTCCGTCAGGATTTGCAATTTCCGTTCCAAGTTTTGTTTTAACTTCACTGAGTCTTTTTTCCACATTATCTTTTGTAATTGCTTCCTGATTCTTTATTGTGTTTTCAACAAGCGAGACATCATTTTCTATTTCATCGGAGTTCTTCAAAAGGCATGCGTCAATCGTGCTGAATTCCTTTTGGTTTACCTTGTCTTTGCAAACATCCATCCATCCGCCGGGGCTTCTCATTACTTCTGTCCTTGCAATTGCCTTTCCATCAAAATTTTCAAAAAGATTTTTTATTGTCAGCGTCGTTCCAACAGTCAAGCAAGCGGCATTAAATCCCTTTACAACTTTCCCAAGCTGCTCTGAATTTTTCTCCCATTCTTTTATTGTATCATTCAATGCATCAATTCTGTCCCGGATTTTGTCCGGAGACAATTGTATCGCCCTCTTCTCAATATTGACGGTAAAGCTAAAGTTCGTGGAAGTTCCTGCATTCTTTATATTCGGAATAACCGAAACTTTTGCGACTTTTTTCAAATTAACCTTGCTTAAAGTAAAGACATAGCTGCCTACTGACGCCCCGATATTTCTATTCAAGACTGCAATATCTGTGACGGTATTTGCAGTTCCTCTTATGTTAAATCTAATTCTTGCCGAATTTTCAGATAAATCCAAAAGCTGCACAAAATCGGCTCCCTCGGTGTTGGGTTTGCCAATCGCCCCGTATTTTTCCAAAAGAAGCGCGCTTCCCTTGGCATATTTGTCATCTTGTATTGCATTAAGTTCTTTTAACAGTTCAACACTTTTCCCCTTCAAATCCAATGCAGGTTGTTGTCCAATTTGGGTGCTTTTTATTCTAAAAACATTTAATTCTTCCCAATTTATTTTATCGGAAGACCATTTCCATTTTCCATCTAAAAATGCAAAAAAGATTTTTACAGGGTATAAAGAAAAACCGACTGCATTAATAGGGTATGCAGTTCCGCTTATTGGATCTGCTTGGAAATCCTGCGAGGTTGAAAATTCAAACAGCATTTCCGAGCTCGGTCCAAGTGTGAAAATCTCATTCCTTGTCAAAATTTCTCTTTCAGTCGTTCCATCGGTTTTTCTTATTAATATCTCCGCGCTGAATTCTTCTTGTGTGGGTTCTGAAATATCGGCAAGAGATATTATTTTTGTCCTGCCATTTATCACGACGCCTTTTCCGCCCACTTCCATGCTTGAAGCTTTATAGTCACTGCATTTGTCTTCCATCTCTTTCGCATTTGAGGGATATTTTTCCTTGAATTTTAGGCATAAATCCGTCGCTGTTTTTTTCTGCCCGGATTCTATTGCCAAATGGATGGCTTTGGTTAAAGCTCCTTTCCCGAAAGGAGTGTCAGCCGGCAAAACGGTAATTTCGCCGCTCCTGGAATCCTCTTTCTCATTTTGGAATTTGTTTATTATCTCGTTGTAATCCTTCATCGCATTCTCATAATAGCTTTTTGCCGCCGCATTTTTTAATAAAGAATCGTCCGGTTCCGCAAAGCCGGATATTTTTACCTTCTTGCCGGTTTTAACAACTGGGATGGAAAACATTTCTTTCTCAACGACGACCCCGTCTTCCTTGAAATCAAGTCTGCCAAGATTTTTTCCACTGGCAAGATACTGCTGAATGCGATTTGCAAGCCCAATGTACCCTGTAAAAATATTTACGGGAAGATCGGTAAGTGTTCCACCGGTAACTCTTTTATTAATCAAATTTCCAATCAAAAATTTCGCCGATTCCAGCTCATCTCTCGTCAGGTTGACGCCATATTGGGGAGATTCCATAAGATAAACAAACAAATCGTCCGTGTTTACACTGTCTCCCTTCGTCCCAATATAAGCAAGATAAACTGATTTTTTCGCTGTGGAATCTTCATAAAGTTTATCCCCAAGATGGACTGTTCTTTTTTCTCCGTCAATTTCCAAAACCAAAGTTGGATTTATTCTAAGGGTAAATCTTTCAAAGCCGGTGTCTGTTCTGCAAGCTATTTCCGTTTCTTTGAAGGCTCCAATCTTATGAATATATGTGACGGAACATTGATTGTCAAGGAATTGTCCGCCTTCAACAACCTCGGCAATTTCTCCGTTGATATTTAATTTGACCCTTGTCGTCGGGCTTGTGACGTCATCAAGCCTTAATTTTAATCCCGCCTGGCAATAAAATCCCGGAAGATAAACATCTCCGGATGTGTCGCCTTTCTTTAAGCCAAAAGTTGAAATTTTGTTGTCCTTGTCGGAATATATTGATATGACCGCCCCGTCGTTTGTAATCCCATCCGCTTTCAAAAATCCTTTTCCGCTCCAGAAAGAATATTGCGAGAATTTTTCATCCCATTGCTGTCCGTTTAGTTCCGGAAGATATTGCGTTGCCGGTCCGATGCCGAACGCATTTTGTATGTCGTACCTTATATTTGCCGTCAAATTTCCAGAAACAAAATCAGGCAGGGAGGATTCATTTTGATTTTGCTTCAAAACAATTACTGCATATCCTATGTTTTGAAGAATCGGAGAGTTAAGGAGCGTTGATTGTGTGCTTCTAATCGCGGCTCTTGCCGGGTGAAATCCAACGCCAGAAACCGCCGAAGGATAATTTCCGCTGAATGAAATCGAATCAACCGCATCGACGCTGATTAATGGATTTATCTTAGTTGCATAAAGCTGGCAAAAAACTGGAACATTCTGCTCTTCAAGCAAATCGCTTCTTACGACCGCAGGAGTGCATCCGAAAGGCGCAACTTGAATTATAAAATCCTGTCCTGCGCCGCATTGATTATTGTTGAATATTGGAAAGGGATTCACGCCCTGACTTCCCAAATAACTGAATGAGTTTGCTCCAGGAGCGGCGAATTGCGGGTTTGAAATTGAAAGCGCGCCGGAAAATCCAAATGAAAATATGATTGCCAATAAGAAAAACATTCCGGCTAAAATTTTTTTGTTCGTTTTCATTTTTTATTTTTCCTCGGAGGCAATGCGTAGGGTGTCCCCTCGCTATTCATTTGAAATTTATCATTAACCCCCTGTCTTCAAATAAAAGATAATTATCTTGAAGCTGGCTTATTGTCGTTGGCGCTGGAAGGCTGTTCGCGCTTATCTCAATGGCATTTGATTTTTCCAAATCCGAATTAAGAATGTAATAATTTTGCTTTCCTCCGCCGGCAAGGGCGTTTGAAACTATCTGCGCAGGGAATTCTATATTAAAGCATTTTTCTTTTGAAAATCCAAAGAAACCTCCAACCCCGGATTCAGGGATTTCAATGCATTTTTCAGTTTTTGTCGCGGCTATTTTTATTGTTGAGTTTTTAAACATATGAACTTGAACTTCATACTGCCCTTCGCTCAAATCAACAGTTTTCTGGTCGGGATAAACGACAACCTTCGAGCTTCCGTCGTCAAGAATGAATGAAACCGTTGCCTGCCCGTCATAATCTTTTCCATCCAGCTTTAATTGCAAATTCTTTTCGTAAAGTTTATCCAAGAAAATATCAGTGCTTCCCTGCTGGACAGCGGAATAAAGTTTTTTCGCAGTTTTATATCCTTCCGCTTTTGCAATTACATATCCGTTGACGCATTGTGGAAATAATCCGCTGATGATTCCGCTGGAAGTTTTTCCCATTGGACAAACCGTTCCGGAACACTCATATGAAACTTCCGCCTCAATTTTGTTGAATCTGGCATCAAGAACATTAACTTCAGTCAATGTGTTTTTCTGCTGGCACAACTCCGGCACGCTTACTTCCACCGCCGTGGAATTGTCGGCAAATCTCGGCTTGTTTCCCTCAATCACTACCGCAAGCGGAAATTGAAAGGTTTCGCTCTTTCCTGAAACCTGAACAAGAACGGGATATTTTAAACTGTAAACAAAATGGTACGGCACGTAGCAGAATCCCAGAATGCCCAAACCCGGTTGTGTTCCGACGGGAGTTGCAAGAAGAACCGATTCTTCCGCAGGATTAACTTCAAAACTTCCAGACCAGTTCATGGAGTTTAGGAATCTCACATTATGCGGAATTGAAATGTCTGAAATAAAATATTTATCATCTTTGCCTGCTGTGAAAATTCCGCCCTTCACCTTAAGCGCTTGGGTGTTTGCCTCTATCGCATTTTGAAGTTCATTGTAAACATCATTTCCATTCCAAATTTTTGGCGAGCATGCAAGTTCAACGCCGTCGACAGGGGCATAAAGTCTCAGAGTGTCAATTCCATAATTTTCAAGGAATAAACTGTTTTGCTCATAATCATAAATTTTATTCGCCGACTCAAAAAGAGAGCCGAGTTCGGAATTTATTGAAACCTTGTGGTTTTCAGCAATAAAATTTTCCCCGCCCTTGCTCATTGTTAAATCAGCATCAAGGGAAACATCAACTCTTTGATTTTGAATGCTAACGCTCGCCTTTGGATTTCCAAGAAAAATATAAAAGCCGTCGTCGTAATACCCGTCAAATCTGCAACTTCTTATTTTTTCATTGATGTAAGTTTCAAGCTGGTCCTCCATCTGGCTTTTTGTCGGCACCTGCTCTCTTTGAATATTATTTCCGGAAACATAATACCAATATGGGATGGGATTTCCCACAAAATCCAACTGAGATGAAAAAGGCATATACGCGCTTCCAGATTCAAAATTTGGAAGTTCTATATATCCGCCCTGGCTTGAAATCACGTCTATCCCGGATAAAGCGTCCTCCTCCAGGCAAGAAATAAAAGTGTTGTACACAGGTTCAAGATTAGCCGGAATTTGAGCAACCTCAAAATTGCCGCGAAATGCAAAAAATAAAATCGCCCCGCCAATGACAAAAATCGCCACAATGACAAAAATAGTCAACTGTCCGCGCCGCTGTTTTTTCAACGAGAAAACAGAATCATCACCTCTTAAATCCATTAGGAAAATATGAGAATTATATATAAAAATCTATCTGGCCTATTTGGGATATATTCTTTTACCGGTCGTTTTAACCCATTTTGTTAACAAACTTATAATTTCAGGCATATTATTATATAGCTATATTAACATGAATATAAATCTATCTCAAATATAAAGTTTATCAGGTTAACGCGCCATGTGATGCCGGTTTGAAATCCTCAAATGATTTATCCCGCCAATCAGAATCAAGACTCCGCCAACGATAAAAATCCATGAATTAAAGTTTGTTATGGCTTTTGGAATTTCAATGTATGCGATGGAATAGTTTACAAAATACAAACCCAGGGCGAGATAAACTAGGAATACCAGCCACGAACCTCTTTTTTGCATCTTTAAAAAAGCAAAACATTATATTTAAATATTTTCAAAAGCAGCTTTTAAAAGGAAGTTTACAAAAGAAACCCTTGGTGTATTTTGGGTCCCATAGTCCAGTGGCTAAGACATGTCCTTGACGTGGACAAGACCGCAGTTCAATTCTGCGTGGGACCATTTATAATGAAAATAGAAAAGGTATTGAAATTTGCCGAACCCCTTCCAGAATTAATTCTAAAAAAAGAGAAAGATACTACTTGGAGAATAAATGACGAAAAAGAACTTTCTACTGGAGATGAACTCTCTTTATGTCATAATTCAGGGGAAGAATTTGCCAGGGCAGTTGTCTTATGGATTAAAGAAACAACCTTTGAAAATTTGACGAATGAAGATTATGAAGGGCATGAAAAATTTAAATCTGAAGAAGAAATGTATGAAACCTATGAAGAATATTATCAAAAAGAAATAACGCCAAAAACCCGAGTTAAAGTTATCAAATTCAAATTAGTCAATAACCTTTAAAAAATAATAAATTCTTTATTTCTAAATGAAAAAGATAATAAAATTCTTAGATTCTTTTTTGGAGTTAGACTTAAGATTAGTGTTCATTGGGCTCTTAACTTCCGGCGGGGCAATTTATATCTCAAAAGCTCTATTAAGTTGGATTGAATATTATTTCTTTAAGGTAAACTATTATGGTGAATTTCTTCTAGCAGTTTTCTTTTTATTTAGCATTTTTGTGTATTATAACATCACAGATTTAAAAAAAGAATTTAGAGTGGGTTATTTAATCGGTATTATAGCGATTATATTAAGTTTAATCTTAAGAATACTTTTCCTATCAAAACCTTAACTTTAAAAACCGATTTCCCCAAGTTTTTATTAATGAAGATTCCAAAAAAAACAAACAGATACTGCAAGTATTGCAAGAAGAAAACCGAGCAAAAAATCAAACTGGTTTCAACGGGAGCAAAAAGGGGAACTCTGACAAGGGGAAGCATCTCAAGGGCAAAAAAAAGGGGAAGGGGAAGAGGTTTTGGGAACAAGGGAAAATGGGGTTCCAAGCCTGCAGTTTCAAAGTTCAAGAGAAAATCCAAGACGACAAAAAAAACAAATATAATGTATACCTGCGCGGTTTGCGGAAAATCAAAATATCAAAGAAAAGGCCAAAGAGCCGGGAAGCAAATACAGGAATAATGAATAAATTAAACAAAAACATTCTTCGGGCGATGCGTATGCAACGAACGAAGTGAGTGGAATCGCAATGGCGCAGGCAAAAAGAAAAAAAAGATTTTTTGACGTTGAAATACCGATAATAAAAAAAGAAACGCAGCTGCAAGCGTATGAAGAGGAAGAGCTTGACGGCAGAATTATAAGTTATGATTTGACGAGAATTTTGAAGGGAAAGAGCGCAGTTTTCCAGGTTCTTGTAAAATTTGAAGGAAAAAAATTAGTTGCATTTCCAAGGCAGATAAGGGTTCTCCCGTATTTCATAAGAAGAATGGTTAGAAAGGGAACAAATTATGTTGAAGATTCTTTTTCCGCCGAGGCTAAAGATGCGATTGTTCAGGTAAAGCCCTTCCTTGTCACAAGAAGAAAAGTTCCAAGAAGCATAAGGGGAATGCTGAGAAACAAGGCAAGGGAAGAGATTGCAAATTATCTTAAGGATAAAAATATTGAAGCTGTTTTCGAAGACATCATAAGAAACGACATACAAAAAAATCTGAGCTTGACATTGAAAAAAATCTATCCGCTTTCCCTTTGCGAAATCAGAGTGCTAAAAGTTCTAAAAAATAAGTGATTGAGCAAACGAGTGAACTTGTGAAGCTCTTTGCGAAATCAGAGTGCTAAAAGTTCTAAAAAATAAGTGATTGAGCAAACGAG
>CAYZEG010000002.1:19129-28355 GCA_964477635.1 Candidatus Woesearchaeota archaeon
TGAACTTGTGAAACTCTTTGCAAGATAAGAATAATCAAAGTTTTAAGTGAAAAATAAGAAATTTTTTAAGGCTCTTTTCCATGCATTTTCATGGATATGGAAGAAATTGAAATAAATCCAGAAGACAAAATTAATCTAAATCATAAAATAGTTGTTCACAAAAAGTGTGGCAAAAAACACATTGATGCGGACAAATTCAAAACTTTCAATCACAGGAAACATTTATGTCATCACTGCAACGAATTTTTCTATGACGATGAAAGAGGAATCGGGGTTTAAAAATAAGAAATCTTTTAAATAACTTATTCTGTTAATTTTAAAGCGCCTGTATAGCTCAGTGGCAGAGCATCAGTTTTGTATGAATCAAAAAAAATTCCAAACGAACTGGGGGTCGCAGGTTCAAATCCTGCTACAGGCTTTTAACTTGAAGGATTTTTTCTTTTTCAAAAGCAATTTAAATTTGAAAAACCTGTCATCTTAATGAGAAAGAGTTTCACAAGTTCACTCGTTTTCCGCAAAGCGGAAAAGAGAGTATTTCCCTTTATCAATCCGGATTTCAAAAAAAGAAAAATTAAATTTTCGCATGGCAAAAGGCCGTACATAAAAAAACTTGGGAAAATTGCAGGTTTTACTGTCTGGCAGATGGATGGAAAAAATATAAGGGAAAATATCTGCGAGGATTTTGTGAATATAGGGCAGCATTTGCTTTTCAAATTCATTCCTAAAAATGAGTTTTGGATTGCAAAAGAGGAAACTAATTCCGCAGAAGAAAATTTCTATGAACATCATTTATTGATTGAAAATCGCTTGATGAAAAAAGGGCTTTCCTATGACAAGGCCTGGCTGATTGCCGCGGCTGCAGAAAAAAGAGAAAGGATGAAATCCAAACTTGCAAAGAAACTTGGAAAAATAAAATCAACAAAAAAGATAATCTATGGCAACATTCATAAAAAGATTTTGATGAATGCCGATAAAATAAAAATATGGCTTGCAAGCGGCGAAGCCGTCAGAGACAGATTCAGGATTGATTTTGCAGGGGGCGGACATGACAAAGTTTATCATTTCATCCCAAAAAATGAAATTTGGATTGACGACAGCATTTCTCCAAAAGAAAGAAAATTCATAATTATTCATGAATTGAAGGAAAGAAAACTTATGTCAAAGGGAAGAAAATATCGCGACGCTCATTTCGTTGCAACAGAGCTTGAAGACATCGCAAGGAAAAATCCGGGAAAGATAAGAGAAATTTTGAAAAGATTAATTGAGTGAGAATATTAACGAACAAGATATCCAAGAAGAGTATTTGGGCAAGTTGTAGAAGGTGTGGACACACAAGAGCCAGTACAAGTATAATGTAAATTAAATGCGCCACATGAGGCTGTAACGCAATTTAAAGAAGTGGTTATGATTCCAGCGCCATTGCAAATACTTGGAACCAAATATAGTGGTGAAGAAAAAGTTGCGCTGTCCGTTGCGCATGCCCACCCATTATTCCATTTTAATATCTGTCCATTGGAACAGGATATAATACTGGGCAAAGTCACGGAATTCACTGTTGCAGTCCCTTTCTTAATTGACAAAATTTGTCCAAAAAGGCTTAAAGTTTGGTCATCATTATCCCCGTCGGCTAACCCTGTGGGAATTGTCGCAGGGTCTATTTCATTCCATGAATGCCCCACGCCGGTCGTCGGATTTGCATAAGCATAAACTCCAACACCAACAATTGCCAAAACAAAAATAGCAATCAAAGTATAAGCAAAGCGATTTGAAAAATTAAAATTTAACTTGATTCCGCCGCTTTTCATTTATCATTCAGGCATTTGCCATTTAAAAATATTTTCAAGCATATTCAACTTTTTTATCTTCAACCAAAATATTTGCAATCTCTTTTTGAAGTTCGGCTTTCTCGCCTTTTTTAAAAGGTCCCAGCATCTCGCCGTTTAAATCCATGAACTCATTCACATCTTCAATGAATGTTACTGATTGCTTTGAATCGTTTTTTGTCTTCAAAATATCTTCATCATTTCCTTCTTCAGAGGCAATGATGGGAATCACAGACGCTAAATCTGTTAGAATTTGCTTTGTTTTTAGGGGGTTTTGCAAAGGCGAAAACTTCCCGTTTTCACCTGCTTTTCCATTTAGAAGCATTGCGCTGACATGAATGTCCGAAGATTCGATTGATTTAAGCATGTCTTCGAACATTTTCATTTCAAAGTCAAGCATATTTTCAAAATCCCTTTTTGAAACTCCCGTTTCGGTCGCCAGAAGCAAGAGATGGAGCATTTTCTCCCTTCTTCTGAAAATAAGCTCTTTTAAAAGAGTCCGCGCATTTTCAAGCTGCTTTTTATTTTTTATTGCATTGTCGGAAAAATCATCGTCGGTTTTGGAAGAAAATTCTTTTTTTTCCTTGAAATAAGTCGCAACCTCTTCAAGGAAATTTTTCGGCAGAAGTTGAAGCTGAAGTTTCTCCCCGCGCTCTTTTCTCACCGCTTCGTGAATCTCATTATAGGTAATCATCCTACAGCAAAAAGACGTTCGTTTTTAAGAATTTTCATCATTATATGTCTATTTTAAGAGGCTAAACTTCCACGGAATATTCGTAATATTTGTCGTAAGGAATAATCCATTTCACGGCTTGTTTTCTCGTAGCTTTTTCCATTATCTTTCTGAAAAGCCTTATTGAATTTCCATGAGCGGAAATTGCAACATCTGCCTTGTTTTTTTTCATGATTTTTTTCAAATCCTTGATGAAGGACTTAACTCTTTTTTCAACCATCGCAAAACTTTCTCCGCCCTTGGCTTTTGCATTAAATCCCCTGTGAATTTTGTCGTACTCTTTCTTTCCCTTTCCTTTAAGTAAAAACTCATGGCTCTTGCCGTCCAAAATGCCATAATCTCGCTCAATCATTCTGTCGTCCTTGATTAATTTTTTGCATTCGGGATGAAATTTCAAAACTTTTCTCAAGGTGTCTTTGGAACGTGAAAGCCTCGTGTAAAAGGCAATCTGAAATTTTTTGTTTTTCAGCTTAATCGCAATTTTCTTGGCGGATTTTATCCCCTTCGGGCTAAGCTTTGCATCTTTCCATCCCGTAAAAATTCTCTTCTCATTGTAAAACGTCTCGCCGTGCCTGAACAAATAGATTTTCCTCTTTTTCATAAACGATTAAAATATCAAAAATTTATAAATCCTCTGCGTTTTCTGATGACATGTTTAAGTTTCTGAAAGAAAAGCTGAAAGATTGGACTTCAAAGATTTCCAAAGAATCGGAAAAGAAAGTTGAAAAAGCGAAAATCAAGAAAATAAAGCCGGAGAAGAGGGAGAGAAAAAAGAAAAAAGTCAAGGCAGACATTGAAAAACTGCAAAAAATTTCCGATAAAATCAAAGAAGAAGTTTATTTTGAACCTTCTCTGGATAAACAATTGCGCGGCGAAACAATTGGCGAAGAGTTAAAAGAAAAGTCAAAAATTCCAGACGAGGAGGAAAATCAGCCAGGGACGGAATCCTTTTTCAAAAAAATAACCTCCAAGCTTTCAAAAGTAAAAATAACCGACAAAGAATTTGATGTTTATTCGGACGAGTTGAAAACGCTTCTTCTTGAAAATAATGTGGCGTTTGAAGTTGCCGAAAAAATAATTATTAGATTGAGGGAAAAAATTGTAAACCAGGAATTTTTGAAGAAAGAAGTTGAAGAGCAAATCAAATATTCGCTGAGAGACATAATTGAAGATATTTTAATTGAGCCGTTCGACATTCCAGGAAGAATAAAACTGAAAAATAAATCTGAAAAAAAGCCGTTTGTAATTTTATTTTGCGGGATAAACGGCTCCGGAAAAACAACGAGCGTTGCAAAGGTCGCGGAATATCTGAAGAAAAAAAATATCTCGGTTGTTTTGGCTGCCGCAGATACGTTTCGCGCCGCTTCCATTGAACAATTGGAAAAGCACGGAGAAAGAATTGGAATAAATGTGATTGCGCATGAATACGGCTCCGACCCATCTTCAGTGGGATTTGACGCAATAAAATATGCGGAAAAAAATTCAATTGAATGCGTCTTGATTGACACTGCGGGGAGAATGCACACTGCAAAAAATCTTCTTCGTGAAATGGAAAAAATTGTCCGAGTTTGCAAGCCCGATGTGAAAATTTTCGTCGGAGAAAGCATAACCGGAAACGACGCAGTTGAGCAAGCGAGGGCCTTCAATGAAGCAATCGGCATCGACGGAATTATTCTTTCAAAAGCCGACATTGATGAAAAAGGCGGCACGGCTCTTTCCGTAGGTTTCATAACAGGAAAGCCTATTCTCTTTCTTGGAACAGGGCAGGAATATGAAAATATGGAGCCGTTCAACAAAAAAAAATTTATTGAAAGATTGGGGCTTTGAGAGATGAAAATAATATTTTCAAAACATTGGATTAAAAAACAGAAAGAAAAAAAGAAAGATATTACTAATGATATCATAGAATTTGCTTTGAAAAATTCGAAGGTGTTGAAAGATAAATATTGGGAAGAGGCATTTAATGCTGTATCAAAGATTCCCCCTTCTGGAAGAACCTTAAAAGGTTGTTTATAAAAAACAAACCAAAAGATATTTATAATAACAGCATATTGGTTAAATTAAGATGAAAAACATGACATATGACAAAGAAGCAGATATTTTGAATATAGACTTGGAAGACAAAGAGTACTGGAAAAGTGTAGAATTGCCAAATGGAATGGTGGTTGATATTGCAAATGACGGAAGCATAATCTCTATTGAAGTCTTGCAAGCCAGCAAATTTTTCTCTGGCGATGCAAGAAAAGTCATAGAAACCGCGAAACCTGTTTCTATTGATTAAAAATGTAAAATTCGGATTTATTAAGACAAAACAGCATATTAATAAAATTGGTTCAATCGCCTTTATAAGAAAATCAGAGAGATATCTTTATGGACATTTTCTATTAAAAACAGAAAATGGTTTTATGGATTCGTGGATTAATCATCCAAAAATAAACCCGGCAAAAGCCGATTTCAGAAAAAAACTTCCAGGAATTCCTCAATGGGTGATTTATGAAATTAATCCTCTCTGGGGGGGGGGGGGGTGGGGTCTGCTTAATGTCTCCCAAAAAAATCATCTCTCCTTCACAAAGCAAACCAGCATTACTGAAATTAACCCCAAGACTGCGAGATACCCGAACATAAAGTCATGCCCGGCATTCCATAACGCTCCTGCGATTATTCCTCCGAGTATTGCGGAGATTCCTATCGCAGTATAGAATGCTCCAAAAGCCGTGCCCTTCATGTCGTCGGAAAGATTTGAAACTATTTTTCTATGGCTTGAATAAGTCATTGCGGAAACCAATCCGTATAAAACAAAAATTATTCCAAGGTGCCAGATATTTTCAAAGAAGAATAAGCCGACCATTGTAATGAAAAACAGCAAATACCCCGCGAATAATATTTTCTTGCTTCCAATTTTATCCGACAATTTTCCAAATGGCACAAGGAAAATTGCATAAGCAATGTTAAAGATTATGTATAACGAGAAAGACATTGCAATGCTCCCCGTGAATTCCTTGACTATCAAAAGCAAGAATAAAGAAAGTCCGAAGTTGGCGAACGAAAAAAACGACGATACAAAAATAAAATATTTTAGTTTTCCTCCAAAATCCCCCATCTCTCTGAATAATCCTTTTTTTACCGGCTTCGTTTTCCTTTCTTTGACAAATAATATCGGAAAGATTGAAAAAAGAGATATCGTCGCCGCTATGAAGATTATGCTCTTTATTCCGATGTTGAATTTCCAAAATAAAATCAAAACCAAAATCATGCCGAGAATTCCGCCAAGAACATCAAGCGTTTGCGTTATCCCAAAATCCCGTCCGTTATGTTTTTTTCCATCGGAAGAAATAAGGGCGTCCCTTGGGGCATCGCGGAATTTCCCAAATCTTTCAAATGAAACAAAGGCGATGAGCGCCTGCCATGAACCTGCAATTCCAATGAGAAATTTAAATATTGATGAAATTAAATATCCAAGAAATATGTAGGGTTTTCTTTTTCCAGTTTTGTCGGAAAGGTATCCGCCGAATATTTTAAAAATGCTTGACAATCCTTCCCTCAATCCGGAAACAAGTCCAAGAGAAATTCCGCCTCCGCCAAGAGATAAAATATAGAATGGAAGAAGCGGAACAATCATCTCCGCCCCGACGTCATTTAGGAAACTTGAGATTCCAAGAAGCCAGATATTTCTTGAGCTTCTTTTTTCACCCCTTTTCATATATGGAAGAAACCTCAATAATTTATAAATCTAAACATATCGCAAATTTATTAACCATTAATCCGCCTTTTGAAAGGAAAGTTTGATAAAGAAAACCTTGGTTGTTTTTATATGCTGGAAAAACTTGGCGAGGTACTGAAGAAAGCGACTAACAGAATAGCAAATGCCATTTTTTTAGACAAGAATTTGCTTGATTCAATAGTCAGAGATTTGCAAAGGGCGTTGATTGAAGCGGATGTTAATGTTGCTTTAGTGAAAGATTTAAGCGAAAAACTTAGAAAAGCGGCTCTTGATGAGAGGGTAACGCAAGTAGATAAAAAAGAACATGTGATAAAACTTCTTCATGATGAACTTCTCAAAATTATCGGGGAGCATAAAAAATTAAAGGTGGGGGATGCGCAGAATAGAATCATGCTTCTCGGCTTATATGGCGCGGGGAAAACAACGACGACCGCAAAGATTGCAAATTATTTTGCCAAAAGGGGAAAGAGGGTCGCGATGATCGGGTTGGATGTCCATCGCCCCGCGGCTTCGGAGCAATTAAAACAATTGGCGGAAAAAAACAAGCTGAATTATTTTATAGATTTGGAGGAAAAAAATCCGATAAAAATTTGGAAGAAATATGAAAAAGATTTGCAAAAATTTGATGTGGTTGTGATTGACACGGCAGGAAGGCATTCTTTGGACAAGGATTTGGTAAAAGAAATAAAATTAATCGGGAAAGAAATTTCCCCGACAGAATCCATTCTTGTCATGCCCGCGGACATCGGACAAGCGGCAAAAAAACAAGCCTCTGATTTCAAGGAAGCGGTTGACATTTCCGGAGTAATCATTACAAGAATGGATTCGACAGCGAGGGGTGGCGGAGCATTAACCGCATGCGCCGAGACAAAATCCGGAGTTTATTTCATAACAACGGGAGAGAAAATAAATGATATTGAGGAATTTAATCCAAAATCATTTTTGTCCCGCCTGCTTGGAATGGGAGATTTGGAAACTCTTATAGAAAAAGTTCGTTCGGTTACAGACGAGGGAAAACAGGAAAAAATAAGGAAAAATCTTGAATCTGGAAAAATGACAATTGAAGATGTGATAGAGCAGGTTAAATCAATGTCTGCGCTTGGCGGATTTGAAAAAATAAAATCAATGATTCCCGGATTTGGAAATGCGAAAATTCCCGAAAATCTTCTTGAAACGCAACAGGAAAAAATTTCAAAATGGGAGCATATTGCAAAATCAATGACATTAAATGAAAAAGATAACCCTGAGCTTTTAGAGAAGCAAACTTCAAGAATTCAGAGAATTGCAAAAGGCGCGGGAGTAAACGTTTCCGACGTGAGAACTTTATTGAAACAATACAAGATGCTTAACGATATGATTAAATCTGGAATTTCCGGAGATTTGGGCGAAGGTGGAATGATGAGCCAGAAGCAAATGCAAAAGCTGATGAAGAAATTCGGAAAGAGGATGAGAAGATAAAATGAACCGCAACTATCTTCTCGTTTCAATTTTGCTTTTAATAGCGCTTGCCGGTTCGATGATTCTTGCGTTTGAGCCGCTGTCGATTGTCTGCGGCGTGGAAAGCGGATGTGAATTAGTGCAGAATTCGGTTTATGCATACACGTTGGGGACAAAAAATAGTTTGTACGGCGTCGGCATTTTTCCGCTTCTTTCATTTCTCGCATTTTTCCAAGTCTTCAGGCATTCAAGCAAAATAGAAAACTTTCTAAAACTTTCATTGATAATCGGCTCGGCTATCGCAATTTATTTCCTAGCTGTTCAAATATTCGTCCTTCAGGCATATTGCAAGTATTGCATCATCGTGGATTTGTCTGTGATTTTAGCCTTGCTTGCAATTTATTCTCCAAAGAAAAAAATTAGTTTTATATGAAACATTTTGGAAAATTCGCATTAAAATGAGTAAGAAGAAATTTACGGCAGATTATTATAACATAAAAGCGTTTTTATTATCACTTGATTTCTTTGGGGTGGGCGGGGGCAAAAATTTGAGCGAGTTGAGAGCATGGTGGGATTAATTTATTAAATGAAATTTTTCTCTTAATATTATGAAAATTATTCAGAAGGGCGCCGAAGCAGAAATTGATTTGATTGACGGAAAAATTATCAAAAATAGGATAAAGAAATCGTATCGGATTCCGGAAATTGATGAAAAAATTAGAAAGTTGCGCACAAGAAGTGAAGCCAAACTTTTGGAAAAAGCGTCAAAAATTGTTGCGGTGCCGAAAGTATTTTCGTCAAATGAAAAAACGAAAAAAATAACTCTTGAATTTATCGACGGAAAAAAACTTTCGGCGCATCTGGATGATTTTGCCATGGAAAAACAAAAAGAGATTTGCCGCAAAATTGGGGAAAATGTCGCAAAACTCCACGATCAGAATATAATTCACGGAGATTTGACGACAAGCAACATGATTTATGTCGATAATTTGAAAAATAAACGGACAATTCTAAAACACAATTTCGGATTTATAGATAGTACTCTGCCTTCTTGGGAGGGCGGGCGGGGACAAAAATCTGAGAGGGATTGTGAATTAAGCGAGAATAAACGAGCGACGGCGAGTCAAGGTTTTAAAATTTTTTTCATAGATTTCGGGCTTGGATTTATAAGTCACAAGATAGAAGACCGGGCGGTTGATTTGCATTTGCTTAAAGAGGCGCTGGAAGCTAAGCATTTTCAACATTGGAAAATTCTTTTTGAAGAAGTTTTGCGCGGTTATGATATATCGAAAAACTTTGAAAAAGTTTTAACGCAACTTAGGAAAGTTGAAAAACGCGGAAGATACAAAGAGCAATACTAAAATCTTATAAATCAAATAAAATTCTTTTCAAGATAGCCCTATCGTCTAGTGGTCAAGGATACGGCCCTTTGAAGTAAGATGCCAAGCATCTTTCTCTCCTCGTTTGCAGGAGAAACAAGGAAAGGCTGTGACCCAGGTTCGAATCCTGGTG
>CAYZEG010000003.1:0-6263 GCA_964477635.1 Candidatus Woesearchaeota archaeon
TTGCGCACGGGCTTTCAAAAGATTAATTTTTATCTTCAAACTCTTTTTTTTCATATGGAAACACAATCCAATCGGAGGTTTCTTCAACATGATAGTCAGGTTTTATATCACTCATGGGTTTTACAAATAAAACCGCCGTTTTTGTTTCCTTAACATCCGGTTTTTTCATCTTTATCATTAGCTGTTTCATTGTAGCGCCTTCATCAAACAAGTCATCAATCAGCAGGATTCTTCCTTCAACAGGTTTGGTTGAGGAAATTACCCCAAAATGGACCCACGGATTATTTGATTCATATGCTCCTTCTTTGTAATGTTTTGCCATTATAATCGCCAAATCCTTGCCAAAATAATCTGATGCAAGCCTTCCGAGAATCAGCCCGCCGCGGCCTATTGCGAGAATCATGTCCAAACTGCCTTTTGGAATTTTATCAAACAATTTTTCTGAAAGCCCATAAAATTCGCCCCATTCAACAAATCTTTTATTCGGCATGTTAAATATATTTTTGGAGATTTCCCTGCTTTTGATTAATATTTCCATTTTTTAAATCTTCCCTGACGCCCTCTATTGCGGAATACATTTTCTTTTCCCTGCTTCTTGAGACATAGTAGAAATTTTCATCCCTTGTTTTTTTTGTGATAAGCATTATTATTTTCCCCTTCATCAATCTGGCAGTTCTTCCCCCGCGCTGAATTTTTCTTATGGCTGATGCGACAGCTTCATAAAAAATCACCGCATTGACTTCGGGAATGTCCAAACCCTCTTCCCCGATTGACGTCGCGCACAGGATGTTTATTTCTCCATTTGAAAAATCCTCAATTATTTTCTTCTGCTCTTTTTGATTCATTCCCGTGTCTTTTTTTTTCATTTGCCCGACGAAAATCTTTGCCCTTATCTTCGGGTTTTCATTAAGCTTTTCCGAAACTATCGTCGCAGTGTCTCTGAACTGCGTGAAAATTATGATTTTTGCCTTTTCATTTTTTTCAATTTCATCCGAAATAATTTCAAATAATTTTTGAATTTTTGGATGCTCAAACTTTTTTTCCAGAAGCTCTTTTGTCCTGCTAAAAATAAAAATAAATTCCGGATTTGACACCAGCTTTATCACCCCCTTGCTTTTTCCCATTCTTGACTGTTCAAACAAATCTTCCAAATATTTTTCAAAACTTTTCAGCGTTTGCGTTTCCAAAAGCTCAAGCGCATGCTGAAGCTTGATTGCCTGAGCGCAAGCGCTTGCGGCGGAATAATAGTTAAAATTTTGATTTCCTCCGCTGGACAAAATAATTGAAATTTTTCTCTGAAGATTTATTAATTCTATCTTGCTGGAATTTCCAAAGAGAACATTTTTCATTCTTAATTCATTGACATATTTTTCAAAAAGCGCCTTCAAAACTTGCCTGATTTCCTCCAATTCCGAAGGAAAATCAATCATCACCTTGTCAAATTCCAGCTCTTGCAAATATTTTTTTACGTCAAGGCTGTCACGGCTTCGCAATTCCACCTCTTCAATCGAAAGATTTCTGCAAATTTCTTTTATTTTAACCGACTCGCTTCCCGGAGAGGCGGTTAATCCCAGCACCCTTGGATTTTCTGCAGTTTCCAAATATTTTTTTGCAACATAAGTATAGCTGTAGTTTTTCAAGCATTTATGGGCTTCATCTTCTATTAGAAGGGAAACGCCGGATAAATCATAAAGCCCATTTTTTACATCGTTTGCAATGCATTGGGGAGTTGAAAAAACAATGTCCGCATTTTGCCAGATTTTTCTTCGGTTTGATGCGTTTATTTCTCCGGTAAAAAGCCGCATGTCTCCGAAAAGTTCCGGAAGATGCTTTTGAAAATATTTTAAATGCTGTTCCGCAAGAGGGCGAGTCGGGGCGAGAAAAATTGCTTTTTCACCAGGAAATTTTTTCATCCTGTCAATGACGAGCATCAGCGCAATGAGAGTTTTTCCCAAGCCCGTTGGCGAAACTACAAGGCAATTTTTTTCAATGCATGTCTGCAAAATTTTCAGTTGATATTCCCTTGGAGAAATATTTTTTAGAAATTCTTTTTCCATTTATTTTAATTCCTTAACGTCCCCTAAATCTAGTCCATATGAGAGTAGAGAGATTTGTGGAAAAGGATATTCTGAACAGATTTTTCTTTCTATTTTATTTAAAAAATCTTCTTCTGTTCCAAAAAATTTTATTAATTCAGGATTTTGAAAAATATCCATGTGTGTTATTGCTATGTCTGTTGCTCCATTTACAATCATTGCCCTTCTGACGTTTTCATATTCAAACATTCCAATCCTTCTTTTTCTTCCACTTACGCTACCAATTTCTCCTCCCTTTTCGTGTGCCCAAGATAAAATATCTTCATCAGTTAATTCTTCTTCAAGTCTTCCGTTGCCGACTCTGGTTGCGTATGGCTTTAAACATAGGTAAACATTTCTGACAGAAAATGGATTTATTCCAGCTTCACTTAAAAATCCCATTGCCGTTGTATCTCTGCTTGTCACTGTTGGATATTCGCCATGAATTAAGCTTAATTGGAATCCATGGTCTCCCTCAAGCAGAATTTTTCCCTGTCTTTGTAATGTAGAATAAATTTCTTTAACAACATCTGTGAGATATGGTTTTAACTCAGGGAGGTCTCTCGCTAAAAGAAAATTTTCCATCCTCATTAATCTATCCCTCCTGCATGGACCTGCTCCTGCGCCGACACTTCCAACAACAGTCATCAGATTTTGGTTTCCTTTTTCTTCCGCTAAATGTATATTAGTAACTATTGATGCTCTATGATCTATTCCAAATCTTTCTGAACCTACTAAACCAGTTTCATTTAATTCTTTCAACAATTTTGGTACGTAAACTAACGAACCTGCACCAAGAAGTATCCTAGAATTTTTATTTGTAACACTTCCGCAAGGCAATGTTGTTAATGCAATCTTTTTACAATTATTTACAATACTATGCCCCGCTTGAGGAGACGAGATCCTTAATATTATAGAGTAATCTCTTTTTCTTGCGAGGTAGCTAGATATTTGTCCCTTTCCTTCACCATATCCTCCTCCGACTACAACATCCACCCCGCGAAAATTTTTTTCTTTCATTTTTTATCTTTTTTTTAAAATACAACTTTTTAAACCATGAATATCGCAAAACCGACGGCAATCATCACAATTGTTGCAAGGAAGCTCCATGAAACAATATTTCCAAAGAAAATTTTATTTCCGTCCAAATCGGAAATTGGAATCATGCTGAATGCGGCATAATAAATGTTTAATTTTGCGAATTCTTCAAAGCCGATTAAATATCCGATTATTGCGAAGGCTAAATTTGCCAAGATTCCAGCAGCGGCGATGTTTCCAATGTGCTCCTCGGTCATTTCTGAAAATGAATACAGCCCGTGCCTTTTTGCCGCGCGGTAAACTTTCGGCTTCACGTCGAAAACCAAAGAAGCCAGCCAAGTGAAATATCCAAATGAAATCAAAGACGTTATGATTGGAATGAACGCCCCGACGGGAATGGGTTTTTTGAAATAACTGCCGGGCTTGAAGCCGTATCTTTCCATCTCCCAAACTTTAACTTCTATTTCAGATTCATAATAATGGCTGGCGATGATTTTTGCGGCAATGTTTATTGCAAGAATAAGCGCCATTGAAATCAAAGCGTAAATAAAAAAATCAAAATTGAAAATGCTTAATGCGAATCCGAGGATAAAAACAACGGCAACAATTTGCGCAACCTCTTTTTTTTCCATGCAATTCATTCAAATAAAGCGCGATTATAAATTTTGTTGTCGGAAAAATTATAAACATTGAAATGCTGGAAAAGAAATGGGAAGAAGACGGGGGAGATTGGTTTTTTTATTTGGAATTTTGACTTTTGGAATTTTATTTGCCAATTTTGCCAGCGCAGGATGGATTGTTAAAACTGTTGATTCCACAACTACTGATGCTGGATATTATACTTCAATCGCAGTTGACTCAAATAATAAAGCTCATATTGCAGAGTATGATAACGCTAATTCCGACTTAAAATACTGCAACAACACGGCATCAAACGGAGCGTGGAGTTGCAAGGCCATTGATCTTACTGGCGGACGTTATTCCTCGATTGCAGTCGATTCAAACAACAAAATTCATATCTCAGAGCAGAGTGTTTCTAACGGTGACTTAAAATACTGCAACAACACGGCATCAAACGGAGCATGGAGCTGCACAACCATTGATTCCACAAACGATGTGGGGAATTTTGCTTCAATAGCGATAGATTTAAACAACAAAGTCCATATTGCAGAATATGATGACACTGGCGACAACTTAAGATATTGCAACAACACGGCATCAAACGGAGCATGGAGCTGCACAACCATTGATTCCACCAATGACCGAGGACAAGACTCTTCAATAGAAATAGACTCAAACAACAAAGCCCATATTTCAGAGTATGATTTTACCGCCAAAGATTTAAGATATTGCAACAACACAGCATCAAACGGAGCATGGAGCTGCAAATTTGTTGATTCAAGTGTTGTGACTGATACTGGATTTGCTTCTTCAATAACAATAGATTCTAACAACAAAGCCCATATTTCAGAGTATGATTTTACTAATTTCCAGTTAAAATACTGCAACAATACCGCATCAAACGGAGCATGGAGCTGCATAGTTGTTGACTCTGCCACTGGAGGGGGGCAATATTCTTCAATAGCAATAGACTCAAACAACAGAGTTCATATTGCAGAACAGGCACAAGTTGATTTCGACTTTCATTTAAGGTATGTAACATTTGATAATGTAAGGCCAAATGTAAACATTATTTCCCCTGTAGGCAATAACACAAATACAAGCAATGCAAATTTTGATGTTAATTACACTTTTTTAGATGATTGGGTAACAGATTCCATATGGTATGCAAATGACACATTTTCCGTTGCCAATAAAAGTCTTGGAAGCGGAGGAACTTACTTTAATATTACAAATCTTACTTGGAGTTCAGGGAAACACAATGTTACAATTTATGTAAACGATTCTGCCAATAATTTAAACTGGAGCACAATTTCTTTCACTATTGACACTCTTGCTCCCGATTTGAATATAACTTCCCCGGCAAATAATACCAATACTACCGACGACACAATAGACTTGGAATACACCCGTTCGGACATAAATTTAGAGTCATGTTGGTATTCCAATGATACTTATTTGGTAAATACAACCATCCCAAGTTGTGGAAACATAACAACAATAATTTGGAGCGAAGGAAAGCACAATGCAACCATTTATACAAATGATTCGGCAGATAATTTAAATTTTTCAACAATAAGTTTCACGATAGATACAATTGCTCCGAGCATAAGCATAATAAATCCGAGCCAGAACAACACGCAAACTGCAAAAACAGGGATTGATATAAACTACACATTTTCAGATTCTGGAGTTGGAATTAATTCCTGCTGGTATTCAAACGACACTTACTCCGTTAATACTACACTTGCAAATTGTGAAAATATCACAACATTAACTTGGAGCGACGCATACCACAATGTTACAATTTGGGCGGATGACTTTCTTGGAAATCTGAATTCTGCCTCCGTGAGCTTTACAGTCAAAAGTTCCGCCCCCGACACAAATTATGCTTCCCCGACTGAAAGTTCGGGAGTTTTCAAAAGCAGAGATTATATTCTGATTAATGTCACCGCGGTTGATTCAAATTTGGATTCTATTTTGATTAGACTTTATGATTCTGCAAATACCCTGATAAATTATTCTTTGACAGAAACTTCTCCAAATTATGTTAATTTCTCCGGACTTTCGGAAGGAGTATATTATTACAATGCAACTGCAAATGACACGCTTGATAATTTTTTAGATTTGGAGACGAGAAACATAACTCTTGACACAACTGTTCCAAGCATAAATTCTTTTTCTTGTACTCCTTCCTCTGTGAATTCCGGAGCAACAGTCACATGTTCATGCTCTGGTTCTGATTCCCTTTCAGGCGTGCAAATAACTTCTTTCACTGAAAATCCTTCAACGCTAAATACTGGAACATTTTCAGAAACATGCACTGCCACAGATTTTGCAGGAAATACCGGAATCGCGACGGCAAGTTATGTTGTTGAAAGCGTTTTCACAGGCAGTTCCGGAGGAACAACCGCCGATAAAACATTTGTAATCTCAAGCATAACTCCTGAAGGCGAAATTTCCCTAGCCAATTTCAAGATAGATTCTGGGATTAAAAGCATGGTGATTAAGGTAAAAGAGGCGGCGCTT
>CAYZEG010000003.1:6273-24798 GCA_964477635.1 Candidatus Woesearchaeota archaeon
TGGATACGGCCAGCAACCGCCTGAAGGAATCATAGAACAAGAGCTGAAAACCTATAAATATTTTGAAGTAAATGCCACGTCATTGGAGAACAAGCTTGAAAAGGCAATAGTAACCACTCTTGTTGAAAAAACATGGATTGCCGAAAATAATTTGACAAAGGACGGAATATCTTTATTCAGGCTTGATGAAACAAGCAACAAATGGAATGAAATTGACACGGATTACATCGCGGAAGATGAGGATTATTACTATTATAAAACTGAATTGGATTCTTTCAGCATCTTTTCAATTTCAGAAAAGGCAAAAAATGTCATTCAGGAAATCATCACTCAAATAACAAAAAGTTATGGCGAGGCGAGCAAAACTTTCCTTGGCTTGCTTGTTTGGTGGATGCTCATATTCATGCTTTTGACTGCAATTGTTCTTACGCTTGTTGTTATAATTTCCCAAATTACGGCGGAATTTAAGGAACATTTCATTAATGCCAAATTCCTCCAGCTTAATCATCAGCTGAAAAATAACAATGCACTACGGAAAACTATTTAAATAAGTTTTATGAAAATAGAGCATGGATGAAAGCAAAAGCGGGATTTTACAATGAGAATAAAAAAGATTTCAGAGGTTATTGGCTTAAAAGTTTACACGGATTCAGGGGATTATTTCGGTGAGATAGAAGAGGCAAATTTAAGCGAAAACAAAGTGGACGGATGGAGAATAAAAGTTTCGGGAAGCATGATGTCCCTGATTTCGGGAGCGAGAGGAGTAATCATTCCGCACCAATTTGTCAAGGCAATTAATGATATTTTTGTGATAAGCAAGTCTGCCTTGCCAAGCCAAGAGCAGGGAATGGAAGAAGCAGGGGAAGTTTAATATTCGTCTAATTTTTAGTTTTAAGGTTAGGATATTTTTCTTGTAGAAATTATTTTTTCTTTTTCTAAAATAATACGCTCGCAATTCTGCTCGCTGATTGATTGCTTCATGCAGGACTTTATCATAGCATTCCGCTGAGAGGGAAATTATTAATAAAAATATCAGCTGACTGATTAAATAATAAATACAAACTTTGTTTAAAAAGTCTTGATTTGGTTTGATTTATTAAACAAGGTAAAATTGACTCACTCGCAATGCTCGTTCGCTTATTCCCGCCCACCCTCCCGATGAGAGATTTAATGACAAAATCGGCGTTTATATTTATTATCATTTTTTAATGGTGAGCAGAACGCGAACTAAATTAGTTGAGATTACAACTTTAAACAGCTGCTGCTTATTAAACAAAGCCATAAATCCAACAAGTTTTATATCAGCATTTGGATTTATATCTTTAATTTTTCTTCTTTCTTATTTTCACGCCGCACGACGGACAACTTTCTGTAAACAAAAATTGAAGAGAAAGGTTGTTCAATCTTTTCAGACTTTTTATTTCCCGCCGGAATATCATTTTTTCAGGGTCTCTTTTTTTCCTGCAAACATCACAGGCTTTTTTCATTTTATAATTAAAAAAATGGAACTTAAATAATTTTATAAACTTGCAATTTCTATTTCTATAATGGCGATTCAGGAGACATTTTTGAACAACTGGGTAATTTCACAATTTGTGCTGCCATTTGCCCTGATTTTTTTCATTCTGTTTGCCGTCCTTGAAAAGACGAAAATACTCGGCGACGGGAAGCACACGCTTAACGTTTGGACTGCCGCAATAATCGGGCTTATTTTTGTCAGCGCGGTTTTCCCAAAACAAGTCGTCGCCAATTTGATATTATTTTTGGTAATAGCGCTCATTGTTGTTTTTGTAACTTTGCTTCTTTGGGGTTTTGCGACGGGCGGGGATGCAAAAGTCAGCGATGGAATAAAAAAACTTACGGCAATTGTAATTGTAATATTTGTGATTATCGCAGTTTTCTGGGCGGCGGGTTTGAGGCTTGAATTCTTGAACAGTTTGATTGACTTTTTGTTCTATTCCAATTGGAGCAAAGAATTTTGGACGAATGCGGTTTTTATAGCATTCGTCGCAATGGCGATTGCTTTCACGTGGTTTGGGACAAAAGGCTCTTCAAAGTGAATACGGAAATATATTTAAATTAAATTTAATTCAATTTAACATGTCAATCGAGGGAATATTTTTAGCAAGTCTTGGCGGATATTACGGCGGAACTTTTGGGGATATTTTGGCTCAATGGGAACAGCTTGGAGTTTTCAGCTACGTGCTTCCATTTCTTTTGATATTCGCGCTGATTTTCGGCCTTTTGCAGAGAATGAAAGTTTTCGGGGAAAACAGCAAAGCGATTAACGCGGTTATTGCGCTTTCCGTCGGGCTGATGTCCTTGCAATTTGGATTTGTTCCGATGTTTTTTTCTGATATCTTTCCCAAACTCGGAGTTGGACTTTCCGTGATTTTGGCGGGAATAATTTTAACCGGATTATTTACAGATTCTAAACTGACTTGGATTGGAATGGCCTTAGGCGGAGTCGTATTTTTCATAGTTATTGGAAGTTCATTTGAATTTGGTTATACTTCTTTATGGTTTTGGGTTCAGCAAAATATGGCGACAATAATCATCGTGGCCGTCATCCTCGCAATTTTATATGGAGTTCTGTTTGGAAAACCTGAATTTAAACCTAATATGGATAGTCTTTGGGCGCAATCTTTGAAGCCCGCCCATCATTAATTCTAGTTGGAGATATTTGGAAGAATTTTTTACGATTTTATTTTGTTTTTCTGCTCGTGCCCATCCAGAAGTCGGAGTGATAATATAAAACCGCGGTTAAGTTAGTGAGACATTGCAATAAATTTTTTCAGTAAAGATATCCCATTAAATTTTTAGAAATTTTTCCTGACTTTCTTCGGCTTGGTTTCTTTTGAATCCGTTTCTTCCTGCGTTGTGAAATCTTCAATGCTTGTTTTTTTGCCAGCTCTGTCTGCAAGAGGATTTACCATCTTTCCAAATGAATCTTGCATCATTCGCATTTCTTTTTGCACGTTTTCCAAGCCATTTCCATAAGAGCCGACCTTCTCAAGTATTGCAACGTGGAGCTTGTCAATCATCATCTCAATTCTTTTCAGCCTGTCTGAAATTGAATTTATCTGGGATTCCGCCAGTGCTTTGAACTCTGCAATTTCTTTAAGCTGCTTCTGCATTTTCTGCGTTTTTTCAGAAAAAACTTTTTCGGAAATTTCTATTATCGTGCTGGAATCAAAACCTCCGGATGGGGAATATTGCTGTTCATAATTTTGCTGAGGATAATATTCTTGCTGAGAATACTGCGGATTTTCTTGCTGCGGGGAATATTCTTCCTGTTCTTGAGGATATTGCGAAGGCGCCGGAGCCCCTTGATAATCATTTGAAACCGCTTTTTTTATTTCCGCCTGATTTAATGCGTCATTTATGGCTTGCGGAGTAATTCCCCTTTCCTGCAATCTTGAGATTATCTCTTCGTCGGATATGCCCTGATTTCTCATATTCGCTATTTGATCTAAAATTCCCATTTTAAGAAAAATTCATCTTTTTTAATTCCGATTTTCTCACAAATTCAAGGGGTTGAAACATTTTTGCCTGTTTCTTTAAAATTTCCAAGTCATCTTTTTTTGCAAACTTTCCCATCTCTGAAGAAATTATCTCCAAAAAAGATTTAATTCTGTCAACGTCCCGCTTTAGAGATTCAATTTCTTTTTTTACCTCAATCATTTTCTCCGAATTTTCTTCCCTGAAATCAATCAGATTTTGCCCAATCAAAAGAAGCCTGTCTTTTGAGATGCTTTGCTTCTCTTCCAAATCTTTTATTCTAAGCCCCGAATAATCCGCCCCTCTTTGATATGCATCAGCCATTATGAAATTTTATCTGACGAAATTCTTATGAATTTCATCTAACAATTAATGCGAGAATGGTTTAAATTTGTTATGCTTAGCTTCCCGCCACTATTCTTACATTTTCCCCGAAGGGCTCCGACGAATTTCGTATATGCCGATTGTATTTTTTCAGGTTTTGTCCAAATCTCTCCTCAAACTCGTCGAGATTTTTTATTCCCGGAATTGTTATTTTTTGATTTGGATAAACTTTATTTATGTCTTCTATTTTTCCCCCGATAAAATTCATTGCCCAATTCGTTCCGTTTGTTGTCGTGAAACCGTATGCTCTTTTGAGGGATCTTCTGACGGCAGTCCTCAAATTTTCTTTTTTACCAATCACAACTACGACATCTTTGGACGGATTTTCCATTGTATAAATTTTAAATGCCGCCCCGATTGAATTTTCAAGAACTTCAGGATAGGATTCTTCCAGTGTTTTCGCCGTAAAATTATTTTTGGCAATGTATTCCAAATTTTCCCATGCATATCTGAAAAATTTTTGTTCGCCGCCAATTTTATTGCCAAGATATTTAATATATCCTTCAAGCGTCGGGCGTCTTTCTTTCCCATTTGCTGAAATTTCTTTCAAATATTTTTCCGGCATTGAAGAATTGTATCGGGCCAGCGCGAGATTCCAATCGCCGAATTTATTAAAAAGTTTTTCAAGCTCCATAGCCGCAAATTCTGCGGAAATTATCGGGCTTAATCTTACATCTTGGGATTCTGTTATTGAATAACGATCATGCTTTTGAATTGTTGCTGCGGTGAATTGATAAGCTCCGACCGCATTTTTGCTTGATACGGCATTATGCTTCAATCTGGATTCAACTATTCCCAGAGACACATATTTTGCAGGAATTTTTCTATCGGCAAAAGCTTTTTTGGCATAATCTATCTGCTGTTTCTCTGATTGGAGCAATCTTTCAAGAGAATCATAGAACCTTGGATTCTCCGAGTATCTTTTTTCAACATTTCTATTTATGGCTTCCATTAATTGCATAGGGGATTCCCTCATGGCATTTGCAAATTTTTCCGGATTTTTTTCTTCTACAATAGCATCCAAAGTATCTTCTAACTCTATATCCTTAAGGCGGGCATCCGCAATTTTTGTCATATATTCCTCCGAGGCTGTTTTGTAAATAAGATTCCCGCTAATTTTCTCTGAATGTCCCGTTTCATTTCCGGATGTCAACGAGCAGAGCAATGCCATTCCCGTCGCAATCTTTCTCAAATTTTTTCCAATGTTCATAATTTTCCTTTGACAAAATTGCTTTTAAATCTTGCTTCTTCTTCGGCTTTGTTTAAAAATTCTAAATCTGCTTTGACTTATTAAACAAAATAAAATTGATTCACTCGCAATACTCGTTCGCTTATTTTAATGGTGAGCAGGATGCGAGCCGAATTAAACAGATACTGCTTATTAAACAAAGCCTTCTTCTTCCCAATCAAAATTTTAAAGCCTTCGCAAGAAATCCGCCAGCTTTAGCCGATGGAGAATGTCGCGCCACTCTTTGCTCTTTAATGCATTTCGGAAAAGGGCTCCGTTTTACTCACCCGTTTTCCTCAATAATAAATTTAAACCATTCTTTCTTTGATCTTCAATGCATTTCGGAAAAGAAAGCGCCTTGTATTCTTATGAGGTTCAACGGGAGGGGGGAGAGGACATTGTTTATGTAAATTATCTTGGGGCTCCGTATATCCCAAGCATTTCCGAATATCCCGAAGTTTTTGAAAGGACGATGGATGTTTTGATTGAAAATCCCAACGCTTCAAGGATAATTTTTGTCCAGCAAAAAAATTACAATTATGATTTTAATGAAACGGGCATGCTTTTGGAATTGGCGCAGCTTTATGTTTATCTTATAAAACAGGAAAAGATTCTTTCACAGGGAAAATTAATCACTTCGCATCCGAATTTCTTTTCTTCAAGATATAATTCCATGTTCACGTTCCTTTATATTTTGAAAAGAGATCCTGTCGCAGCATACAGCGAATTGAGGAAGATGGCGATAGAGGCGAATATTTTTTTCGACAAGGCTGCGGAAGATGTCAAATCTGATCAGAGGAATTACATCCTTTTTATTGAAAAAATTCTGAACTTGCTGGAAAAAACCAAACTTATGCAAGCGGCATATCCTTACCTTGAGAATTATCAAAAAGGAGACAGGGAAATTTACGGAAAAATCTTCAAGCCGGATGTAATTCCAAATTTTACATTTACAAGGCTTGTTTTTGACCTCCCATCCGACGCTGAAATAATAGACCAATACAAAATCGCCGAAGGCGGCTATGACGAGGCGGTTGTAACAATTTTAAAAAAGAAAGATGAATCCAAGTTTGTTTACCATCTTGTCCCTCCGGAAAATTCTCTGGATGAAAGCCATAATATGCTTCTGAATCTTGCGAGAAATGTTTTGGTGGAGCATCAGCCCAAGGCGGAAGAATTTACAGACACTGAAAGGACAAGGCAGGTTTTTTTAAACATCTCAAAAGACTTGCTTCAGGATTTGGCGCAGACAAAAGGAATTTCATTAAATTACTCGACGCTGAACAAGCTGGCGAGGATTCTTATAAGGCACACGATTGGATTCGGACTTATTGAAATTCTTCTTCAAGACAAAAATCTGCAGGATATTTTTCTCAATGCGCCGATTCCTCAAACGAATATTTTCGTGAGGCATCAGAGTTATGACGAGTGCACAACGAACATTCTCCCAAGCCAAGAAGACAGTGATTCTTGGGCCGCGAAGTTCAGAATGATTTCCGGACGCCCCTTGGACGAGGCAAATCCAATTCTTGACACTCAATTGGAAATTGGAACAATGAGGGCAAGAATCGCAATAATCCAAAAACCGCTTTCTCCCGACGGACTTGCATATGCAATAAGGAGGCACAGGGAGGATCCTTGGACTTTGCCTCTTTTCATAAAAAATAGAATGATTAATTCCTTCACTGCCGGGCTGTTTAGCTTTTTGATTGACGGCTCAAGGACGCTTCTCGTCGCTGGAACAAGAAGTTCCGGAAAGACGTCTCTTCTTGGAAGCCTGATGCTTGAAATAATTCCAAAATACAGAATTATCTTAATTGAAGATTCCCTTGAATTGCCGATGGAATCCATGAGGAAATTAAATTATGATATTCTAAGAATGAAGGTTCGTTCCGCTTTGCTTAAAACAACCAATGAAGTTTCTGCCGATGATGGAATAAGAACAAGCTTGAGGCTTGGAGATTCCTGCCTTATAATCGGCGAAGTAAGAAGCGTTGAAGCGAAGGCTTTGTATGAGGCAATGAGAGTTGGGGCTTTGGCAAATGTCGTCGCTGGGACAATTCATGGGGCTTCGCCTTACGGGGTTTTTGACAGGGTTGTCAATGATTTGGAGGTGCCCGCAACAAGCTTCAAGGCGACGGACATTATCGCAATTGCAAATCCCGTCAAGACTCCGGACGGATTGCATTCATGGAAAAGATTGATGCAAATTTCAGAGGTGAGAAAACATTGGAAAAAAGACCCGCAGGATGAAGGGGGATTTGTAGATTTGCTGAGATACAATGTGGAGAAAGATGAAGTGGAGCCGACGGATGATTTAATCAACGGAGACAGCGAAGTGATAAAGGACGTTGCTTCAAATGTAAAGGGCTGGGCTGGAAATTGGGACGCTGTTTATGATAATATTTTATTAAGGGCGAAGATTAAGGAGGAAATTGTCAATGTTGCAAACAAAACCGGGAATTTTAATTTGCTTGAAGCCGCATTTAATGTAAAATCAAACGACGCCTTCCATAAAATTTCTGATTCAGTCCGGCAAGAAATCGGATTGCCGATGAGCAAAAGGGTTTTTCCAGAGTGGCAGAAATGGCTTAACGATGAAATAAAGAAAAAAAGATTGTAAGCCATTTCCTTACTGCTTCGTCTAAGCGTAGCCAAATCAATGGCAGAGTTGGCTAAACAAAGAAATTAAGGTTAGAATGATTTAGCTAACTTTTTACTACCTCGTTCAGGTTTGGCCAATGTAATGGCGGGAATGATTAAATCAAGAAATGAACAAGACAAAAATTTGAAATTTCTGCGTTTCCTTTTGAAAAACAAGAATTTAAAAAAAAGAAAATATTAAGCTTAAGATGAGCAGAAATTACGGAAGATCAAACAGGGCATATGCAAGTTCGAGAGTATATGGTAAAAAACCAGATGTCATGGAGACAAAATATTCTCCACATGGCAAGCATGTTCCGTCAAGGGAAAGATTTTCCTATCCGAATGGACATAATTTTCCGGTGCCGGAGGATATTGCCAGAAAAATTGAACGAATAATACGCAATGTTAAGCGTTCAAAAGGGACTCATAAACTTGACGATGTTTTGCCTTTGCTCGGAATTATCACGGGGGCATTTTTGCTTTCAGGAGATTTAACTGGAAATGCGATTGCAAATTTAACCCGCACCGACGCAAATATTGCAGGAGCTTTCGCAATAATTATAGGAATAGTTGGATTGCTTGTTTCTAGAAAGAGATAAATTTTTTTGTGTGCAAAAGAGATATAAGAAAATTTATTAACAACTTTTTCTTTTTTGTATTTAACATAAAGAGAGGCTAATATGGACCCAAATAGAATGAGCGTTGATGACATTCTGAAGAAGTACGGAAGCAAGATAGAGGGAAGCATCAATGCTTCAACTGCAACGAACCAAAATTACAGCAGGGAATATGTAAAGTTCAAGCAGGAGATGGTTCCAGAAATCACGAGATACGAAAGATGGTGCAAAAGCCTCGGAAGCCTGATAAAACTCAATGTTTCAAAAAAAGACGAACAGAAAATACGAAGGCACTTGGAGATTGCGCACCTTAATGTTGAACCTTGGCAGGCATTGACTTTAAGCGTATTGGCTTTCTTGGGCGTTTTTTTCATCGGACTTATAATTTCACTTGCCGTTATTTTGATAAAAGGGATAGATTCTTTCCCATTTTTATTTTTCTTCCTCACAATAATTTTGGCGATGTTTCTTTTTTATTTTTTTAACGGATATCCCGCAAGGCTTGCAAATCAATGGAGGCTAAAAGCGTCAAGCCAAATGGTTCCTGCGATTCTTTATATCGTGGTTTACATGAGGCACACGGCGAATTTGGAAAAGGCGATATCCTTCGCGGCGGAACATCTGCAATATCCTCTTGCGCTTGACTTCAAAAAAGTTTTTTACAACGTTGAAGTTGGAAAATTTTCAACAATAAAAGAAAGCCTTGACAATTATCTGGAAAATTGGAGAATTGACAATACTGAATTCATAGAATCTTTTCACTTGATTGAGAGCAGTTTATTTGAACCGGACAACAACAGGAGAATTTTGCTTCTTGAAAAAGCGCTTCAGGTAATTCTCGACGGAGTTTACGACAAGATGCTGAGATTTACCCATGACGTTAGAAGCCCTTTGACAAATGTTTACATGCTTGGAGTCGTGCTCCCGACGCTCGGACTTGCGCTCTTGCCCCTCGCTTCCGCAATGGTCGGGGATTTTTTGAAATGGTATCACGTTTTAATTTTATTTAATTTGATAATTCCTTTTTTTGTTTTCTATTTGACTGACAAGATTTTATACCAGCGTCCAGGGGGACACGGCGAAACTGAATTGCTTGAGAGAAACCCGCTTTATTCTCGATATAAAAGCAACGAGCCTTATTTTAATTCGTTCCTTGTGGTTTTGCCGTTTATCTTGATAGGAATTTTGCCATTAATTTTTTTACTGACGCCGCTGCCGCAATTGCTTGGCTTGCAGAAAGATTACACTTTTTCACAATTGGGGCTTGGAATTTTTGGCGCCGAAGGATTCTTTGGATTCATTGACACCGAGACCGGAACGGCGGGACCTTTTGGAATCGGCGCCTTGGTTTTCAGCATGTTCATTCCGTTTGGAATTGCGCTTTTTTTCTCTCTTGCTTATAATGGAAAAACAAAAGACATGATTTTGGAGAGGGAAAAAACAAAACAGCTGGAAAGAGAATTTAACAATTCGTTATTTCAGCTTGGAAACAGAATTGGCAACGGGGTTCCGCCGGAACTTGCATTTGGAAAAATTGCGGAATCTGCCAAAGGACTTTTGACTGAAGATTTTTTCAGGAAGGTAAATTACAACATAAGGCAGGGAGGAATGAGCGTCGAGAAGGCAATTTTTGATTCCCGACGGGGGGTGATAAACAGCTATCCTTCCGAGCTTATCTCAACAAGCATGAAGGTTCTCATTGAAGCGTCAAAAAAAGGGCTGAACATAGCGGCGATAAGCATGATAAGCATATCCGAATATGTCAAGAATATTCAGAAAATTTCAGAAAGGTTGAGGGACATGCTTGCCGAAATAATATCTGACATGAAGAGCAACATGACTTTCCTTGCTCCGCTTTTGTCCGGAATTGTCGTCGGCTTGGCGGCCATGATAACTTCAATATTGAACAGGCTCAATATCGCGGATTTGAATCAATCTGCTGGAGGAGCCGGAGCTGGAAATTTGGGAGGCATAGTTGATATTTTCAAAGTGGCAGACATGATTCCGCCGTACTTTCTTCAAATTGCAATCGGAATTTATCTTATTGAAATTACATTCATTCTGACAAAAGCATTGGTTGTGATTGATTCGGGAGAGGACAAACTTGAAACGACAAATCAGACCGGAAAAAATTTGATGAGGGGAATGCTGCTGTACACAATAACCGCATTGGTTTCCACCCTCTCATTGTTTTTGCTTTCCTCAATTGTTCTCGGCGGAAGCTTGGGTTGATTGGCTAATTTCTAATTAGTTAGGATTAAAATTTATTTATTTATCTGGAAGAACAACCATATAATTCTATTCTTTTTGGCGAGTTTAAAGTAATCCTCCCGGGATTTGTGTAGCATCTATATCTTGGATGAATTTTTAATGCCATAACTTCAACAAAAGAATTGGGATCCTTCAAGGTAATTTGATTTCCATCGCATGAATTTGGAGAGTTGGAATATTCTTGCCAATTTGTTTCATATCTTGATTCCCCATTAATAATTGCCCCATTTCTTTTGTAGAAAATTGCCGAAATTTTATCTGAAGTATAGGCGCACACTTGGAAATCTCTTTTAGGTTTTTCCATGGCAGTGTTAGGAACTATCTTTTTATTTTTGTTTTCCGTATCTTCCCCCAAGCCAAAATTAAAACCAAAACAAGCTTTTGGCGAGTCGATTCCCCCTAATATAGATACTTTTCCTTTGTTCCCTTTTCCGAAAGAAATTTTATACCTTATTGCAGTCATATTTATTCCTTCAGAATATTTTGTGATTTCTTTGTATAAATCTCCCTGCCCAGATTCTGAAACAATGCTTCTGGCAAAATCTTGACATTTTTGGTCGTGTCTATCCGCAAGTTTCATTAAATCGTCCATGTTAAACACATTAAATGGAATTAAGTCAAGGGAAGCGTTTACAATTTCTTTGAAAAAAGTTGTCAAACCGCCTTTTTCTTTCAGATCCTGCCAGCCCGAATATGGGGCGGGTAAAAATCCCTCTTCTTTTATTTCGAATGTTATATCTTTTTGATGCACCACATAAATATTTGGGTGACTGATTAATTTTGCATTACGGAATTTTTGCTTTCCTATTTCATATCCTTTAGGAAGAACTTTTAATTCAAGCGTATTTTTTCCCTTGTCAAATTCGGCCACAACATTTGTAGATCCAAAATTATGATCATAAATTTTTTGGGACTCGGCATCGCTTTTCTGAGGGTAAACCAGCGTTCCCAGCATTGCCGCTCCAACAACTAATTTGACGAGTCCGTCCAACATTTTATTGACCATGCTTTTTATTAGATTGTTTCTTTAAAAGTTTTGCTATCTAAAAATTTATTAATCTCTTTTATCTTTTGATTTTATGAATAAGAAAGGGATTGTTGCCGATTATCTTCCATGGCTTGTGATAGGAATTGCGGTTTTGGTCATAATCACCATCGCGATTTTTTTGCTGAGAGAAAAAGGCATTTCCATAATAGACCAATTAAAAAATCTCTTCAGAGCTTGACTATGGAATTAACAACCGAACAATTGATTAAAATAACCATTGGAGTTTTTGTGATTGCGGTTGTTGTCGGAGGACTTTATTTTTTTGGGAGCACAGTAATTGATTTTTTTAAAAATATTCCCACAGGAAAATGATTCATATAAATTCAAGGCGAGGGTTTTTATTGGCGGAGGAAACACTCAAGATAGTCATAGCGCTTATTTGCATGATTTTTCTCGCTTACTTTCTTATAACTCTTTATTTTGGCGGAGCGAGCGAGACAAATTTTGAGCAGGCAAAACAAACTTTGATTAATTCTTCCGAAGGCTTGAAAAAAATCATTGATGGATTAAGCGAGGGGCAAACAAAGACGACGACGCTTGCAAATCCGATAGGCTGGCGCCTTCTTTCGTTCGTTCAAGGTCCGAAGCCGAATTCCTGCGCAGGAAACTGCCTATGCATCTGCAAAAAACCAAATAAGGTCACTGATTTTTTTACCGAACAACCCGAGAAATGCAATGAAAAATCATCCGGAATTTGCTTCACACAGCAGAATCTTGAACAGAATAATTTTGACATAGAGATAAGGAAAGACTTGACAAAAATTACCATCAAGAAATTAAACGGCAAGATTTTAATAACCGAATAATGAACTCCGACGACTTGATTAAATTCCTGATATGGATAATATTTTTTGCACTGGCTCTTTTCGGGCTTTATGCCATGCTAAAAAAAATCGGGGTGCTTCAATGATTTTCAAAAATAAAAGACCTTCGCAAGTTCGATCTACATCGTCCATGCTTGACCGACGTAAAGGAGAATTGACGACGCAGCAGATAGTCACGCTTGTTATTCTTATAACCAGTTTTATAATAATCTTATTTTTGCTTTTCAGATTGAATCTTGGGGAAGAAACTGCCCAAGAACTTTGCAGAAATTCCGTCATAACCAAAGGGAAATCAATTTTCCCGTCAAGCGCGATACAATTAAATTGCTACAGAAGCTATAAATGCATAACCAAAGACGGAAGCTGCGAGGACTTGAACAATCCCGAAGTGAAAATAGTTGAAAATGCGAATCAAATTTATGGCGAAGTTGCCAAAGAAATGGCGGATTGCTGGTGGATGTTCGGGGAAGGAAATTTAGATTATATTGGAACTGGCGTTGCAAAGAAAAATTATTGTTCAATTTGCTCGCAAATCGCCTTTGACAACAGCCTTTCAAATATCCAAGGAATAAGCGAGGGAAAAATCAGCAAGGACGAACTGTATAATTATCTTGCAAAGAACAATGTCAGCGGAGAAGATTATACTTATTCGCAATATCTCTTTGGCACAAACAATATTGAGCAATTGAAACAAGCGTCTTCGCAGAAAGGCGGACCGGGAACATTTGGAACCATTGAAACGGGAAAACAATCTTTTATTGTCATGGGAATTACCAGCGGAGTTGGTGTTTTGGATTGGGCGGCTATTGGAAGCGGCACAAGCGCGGTCACAGTTATCGGCGGAGCGGCGGGTTTGGCTGTTGGTCTGACTCCCGTCGGCTGGGTCGGAATTGGCGTGGCTGCAATAATTACGGGAGTCACTCTCGGAGTCGGAGGTTATACTATTTCAGAGATAGCAAATCCGGAAATAACGGGAATTGTTCTAAAGGGAAAAGGCGTTGATAATAATTTTTTAAGGCCCGCGGTCATAGAAGCGGATTCTGACAGATTCAAGGCGCTGAATTGCGAGGAGATTTTGACTTACTCGTAAGATTTATTAATCAATCTCTTATTTGTTTTTTATGCCTGAAGATACGGGAAAAGACAGAAAGGGAAAATTAGTCAAATTGATTCTTACAGACAAAGAAAAAGATTTGATTATCAAAATTGCCTCAGAAAGCATAAATTCTGGAAATCTTTCAGTTGATACTTTAGAATCATACAGGGCTGTTAAAGACATTATCAACTTGGAAAGGATAGAACTAAGAGAAAGAAAGAGACAGCACGATGTTTATGGAAAGATTGAAGAGTTCAATTATCTGGCAGATGTTTATTTCCGAGTAAAAGAGGTTCTTCTTGAAGAGTATGCAAAAGCAGACATGCTAAAGAAACTTACTAACGCAGATAATCTTTCCGTGAGGATTTTTCATTACTAGGTAATTTTATTAAGTTCTTTCGCAATTTTACAATATGAAAAAGCGATTACGCATACGCATCGCGACAAGCTCGCACACTCAGAAAAAGGGAAACATCTTGGCGGAAAATATCATATTCATCGTATTGACATTGATATTTTTTTCCATTTTGATTTATTTTATTTTTTCCAGAACAGGTGGAAGCTCTTTAATGGAGGAAGAGATGGCAAAACAAATTGCGCTGGTCATAGATTCTTCAAAACCAGGAACCATTGTCAAAATCAATGTTGAAGATGCCCTTGCAAGAGCGAAGAAGGAAAATTACCAAAGAAATATAATTTCTATAAATGGGAACACAGTCACTGTAAAGCTCAGAGAGAAAGGCGGATATTCCTATTCTTTCTTCAACGATGTTTATGCCTCCGCATCTCCAGATACTTCCTCACTTGAAATTAAAGATTATGCTCTTGTCATAAATGGCTACAAATAAAACCGGAGCGGACAAGATCCTTTCCGTTTATTGGTTTGCGATATTGTTCATAGTCGCATCCGGAATTTTTGCAATGGTTTATGTTTTTTACAATTCTCCCTTTGACGTCAGAAATGCCGAGGCTGACGCATTGGGAAATCAGATTGCCTCTTGCATTTTGCAAAACGGAAAAATAAGCTCTTCTTGGACGACTGCAAAAACAAGCGCAACTTCCAGCACATGCCAAACTCCCGCAGAATGCCAAAAAATCACGGGGGAAAAAATTGTTTCAATTGTCAACGGCATGAAAGGAGACTTGGTTCCGGACATTGATTCTTTGGTCAAGCGGGAAGGCGTTGCGGAAAATTTTGAATGCCTTGTTTTGCAAATTGCGGCGCAGGAAAGTTCATTGAAGCATTGCAAGGAGTCGCAGAAGGATGGTGATGCATTTTATTGCGATGGCATCAGAAGCGAAGTGAATGCTCTTGACAATGAAAGAGAGACCAGCCTCGGAGTAATGCAGGTTAATACAAAAGTTCACAATGTTCAGGCGGAATTTTTTGACAAGGGCGTTGCATATGCGGTGAAAGACATATTGACCAAAGGCTACGATTCTTCCGACAAAGATTACGCCTGCAACGGAAAAAATTATGGCGGATGGGAAAGAGCCTTGAGAAATTATAACGGATGGAATACCGCATGCACCGATTCTTCCGGGAAATTAATAGGAAACCCAAATTATGTGGAAGAGGTAATTGGAAAGAAAAATTTTATCCAGCAAACTTTCCCGGAATTTTGCTCAAGCGGAAAAATTGTCGACGTGAGCAAGCAGAAAAATCTTGGAGAAGAATGCCATCTTAATTTTAATTCCGAGTCAAAAGAAGAGCAATATTATATTGAGATTGATTTCTATGATTTGAAAACTTTGGCCTTTTCAGAATCCAACGGCAAGAAAACAATTTCTTCGCAGCCAATCGCAACAATTTATGACGGAAACATTAATTTGAAAGCGGACTGCGAAGTGCAGGAAACAAAAGATTATCAAAAACAATCAAAATGCTTTGAGAAAATATTTTATGCGATTGACGAGAAGAACAATCAGCATGCAATTAAAATAACGTCTGTCGTTAGGAAAACTGAACAGAATGCAAAAAAATAAATTCGCCCAAGTGGCGGACACTGCGACATGGGTTGTTGCGACGATTGTGATAATTTTTATTCTGATGATTTCGGTTTATGCGGCGTCAAAAATAGGAAGAACTGCAGGGGTTTTTTCAGGCAATGAAAAAAATCAAGAATTTTTGACACAGCAATCTTTTCAAGCGTATCTTCTTACCAAGAATTCAAACGGAATCGCTTTTTACAATCAGATTTCCTCTTCCGGTAAAATTGACTCAGCCGATGAATTAATTGCGAAGGCTCTTTTTGGCAAAATTTACGGGATTTCGGAAGATAAAATTTCACTCAGGATAACTGGCGAGAAATCCAGCCCTTTTGCAAATCTCGCGCCGCAATATGCAAATATTAATAAAAATAATTTTATTGAATTGGCAATTAAATCGGAACCATTGGAGAGACAATTTGAAAAATAAAAAAAGGGATATCCCAAGCGATTACCCATACGCATCGGGAAGAAACGAAAAGAACTCCCATACGCATCGGGAAAAAATAAATCATCTCCGAAAAAACAAAAAGGGAGATATTTCAACCACAATTCTTGTAATCGGAGTTTTTGCGGCATGCAGTTTGGCATTGCTGAGTTTTTATTTTTCGGGAATTGATTCAAAAGAAACTCTTTCAAGGCTTGAGATAATAAAAAAAGTCAACTCATTTGCAGACGAAATAAAATTTTACAAAAATCCCGAGATAAATAAAAATCCCGAAGAAATTATGGAAATTTTTGAAAAGAAAGCGAGCAATGAAGATATTATTTATTCTGCAAAGAAAGAGGGAGAGAATTATAAAATCACTGCGACTTTATATCGAAATAAATATATTGCAATTGGATTTGGCTTTGGCGAAAAAATTCCCGTTTTTACGGTTGAATATACTTTCAAGGCAGGATAAATTCCATTCGGAAATATTTATAAATAAAAATGTTGTTTACAAATGATGGGTAACAGAAAAGGCGGCGGCGGAACCGGAAATTTTTCTCAATCAATTTTTTCCAACAAAAAAGGGCAAGGATTAAGCGTCAATGCAATAATATTAATCGTTCTCGGGATAATCGTATTGGTTTTAATGATTCTTGGATTTACTCTCGGATGGAGCAAGATTTTGCCCTTTATTTCTGCAAATAATGTGGATAAAGTGCTTCAAAATTGCCAAGCCGCATGCGTAACCGGCGGAAGCTTTGATTTTTGCAATTCCAAGAGAGAATTGAAGGCGGATGAAATTAACTTGAAAGATGTTACCTGCAATTATCTTGTTAATAATCAGACGAAATATGGAATTGCCGCATGTCCAAGCGTCCCATGCGATAATGTTCTTCTCTTGAATGCGGTTAGCGACGCGGATTTGCAAAGCAAATGCGGTGTCAACGCAGGAAAAACTGTTCAGGCGTTAATCAATAATGTTCTTGTTTCAAAAGACTGCCCAATTTAATTTCTAAAATGGATTACGCTTTTTCCCAAAAGAGGACTAAAAAGAAAGACAAGAAAAAAGAGAGAAAAAAACATCCTTACCGGCAGGGCGGAAAACGAAGGACAGGGAAATGATTTTTTGCAGAATCAAAAGTTTTCTTCCCACCCGCCCTTAAGAAGCCGAGTGTTAACTAAAAATCCGCGCTGAGTTTTATGATTATTAATTTTATCATGGGTTGTTATTTATCTGATTAAACTAATTTTATAAATCACCTTCACTTTTACAATTTATGATTGAAATTATTTTTCTTATCGCTTTGGCTTTAATCTGGATTTTGTTCTCGGTTATTGCAGATTTTAAGCACCGAATTGTTCCAAACTGGCTTAATTTTTCGCTCATAATTTTTGCCATGGGTTTTAGATTTTTTTACTCGCTGTTCGCGGATGATTTCGCATTTTTTTATCAGGGAATCATCGGACTTGGAATTTTTTTTGCAATTGGAAATTCGCTTTATTATGGAAGAATGTTTGCAGGCGGAGATGCAAAATTGATGATTGCCCTTGGAGCAATTTTGCCTTTTTCGAATGACTTGACAGCCAATTTAGAAATTTTTGCAATGTTCTTTCTGCTATTTTTATTTTCGGGAGCAACTTACGGATTCGGCTGGATTGCTTATTTAAGCATGAAAAATTTTAACGCTCAAAAAAGAGAATTCGCGAGGCAATTCAAGAAGAACAAAAGAGCATTTATTTTTTCAATGATTTCAGCAATTTTATTTTTAACCGCTGGATTTTATGACTCGCTGTTTTTTTATCTAGGTATTTTTGTTTTTTCTATTCCTTATCTTTATTCCTATGCAAAAGCGGTTGATGAAACTAGCCTGGTTAAGAATTTAAAAACAAAAAATCTTTCCGAGGGGGACTGGCTTTACAAAGATTTGAAAATCGGAAGCAAAATTGTAAAAGCAAGATGGGAAGGCTTGAACAAGGAAGAAATAAATATTATAAGAAAAAAATTCAGAGTGGTGAAAATTCGGCACGGAATTCCATTCACGCCGTCATTTTTAATAAGCTTTGCAATATTGGTTTATTTTTATTTCAATGGAATTGGATTATGGGATTTGTTGATATAGTTTGAGAATATAAATTATTAAAAACTATAACTTTCATAATTGGAAAATGGAACTTGAAGAATTTAAATCTGATAATCTACCTGAAAATATTGTCTCATTGGGATTTCCACGATTAGTTTATTTTATGGGAGATATTATTGATTTTGGTATAACTTCTGGGTTGGAAGCTAGAGTAGACGTTATTAGGTTGAAGGCACTAAAAAATTCTATTGGATATGTTGCGGGAGAAATTGGTTTTGGAGGAGTCGTTCCAAATTCTCATGGGAGGGGCGTGTATCATTGTGCCGTTCAATATTACAGAAGAAAATAATTAAGGCAATCTTCTCGGAAGCCATATTTTTTCTTCAGCTTTTTTTGATTTTGGTTTT
>CAYZEG010000004.1:0-3948 GCA_964477635.1 Candidatus Woesearchaeota archaeon
GCGAGATAAATATCTTTGTGGATATTGCGGAAAGAAAAAGAAATCCTCAAATTTAACCGTTGACCATATTATTCCAGTCTCTTATGGGGGATATCATGGAGAAGAAAATTGGGTAACTGCTTGTAAGATATGTAACAGAGAGAAATGGAAATATGCTCCAAACGAAAAAACATCTCCAAGATTAATATACCACTCCGGATTAAAAGTTGCCAAATGTAGTTGGATGGCAAAGAGTAAAAAATTTTCAGCAAGAATCCCAAGGATATCTTACAAAAAAGGTTAACCTTGGGATTTCCAGGGCTAGTGGCGGGAACAAATAATTCTTCCAAAATCTAAAAAACTGCTCTTCTAAAACAATAATTTTTATAAACGCTCAATAAATAGTTCTCTTTATGAAAGGTGAATTTGTCGTCGTTGAAAGTCCTTATGGAAACAGAAATTCCATCTCGTCGCAGAATTTATGGAATGAAGAATATGAAAAGAAAAATATTGCCTCTTCGTTCAAAGGAACATTGTCGCATTCGGTAAAATTCCTGCTTGAATATTTAAATAAAAAAGGCGCAAATCCAAAAACATTTCTTGATTTGGGATGTGGGAACGGTCGAAATGCAATACCTCTCGCTAACATGAACTATGATGTTTGCGGAATGGATATATCTAATGTCGCGCTCTCGCAGGCAAAAAAATTGTCCGAGCAAATCTGCGCCAACCAACCTAGTTTCTATTACGGCTCCATGGGAGAACCATTGCAATTCAACGATTCAATGTTTGACGTCGTCATGGATATCACATCATTTGACATATTGATTAAAGATAAGGAGATAGAATGCCACAAAAAAGAAATAATGCGCGTTTCAAAGAAGGGGGGACATTTTCTTTATTACGATATGGCAGATGACGACCCTTATTCACTAGAATTGTTGGCCAAATCGCCTGATCGTGACAAAGGCGTAATTTATACTCCGACAGGAATTCCTTTTAAAATCTATTCTGCGCACAGCATTGAAAAAATATTCAAAGATTTTAATGTAATGGCTCAAGAAAAATTTAAATTCCAAGATATGATGGATGGAAAAATTTGGGATAGAAGCCTTCTATGCATGATATTTAGGAAATGACAGACGATAATAACCCAAAAATCATTCCGACAGCAAATTGTGGGGAATTATTCTTGGCATCTAAAAATGAGCAAAAAAGAAAAGTATCGCATTTCATACGATGTTTATTGGGATGAGCTTGAGATAAAATATCTTGGAACAAAGAAAAAAATAATAAACGGCTTATGCGGACCATTGAGGTTTAACGGCAGGAAAATTGAAAGCCGCGTGGAAACCGATTGGGGCAATAAAGTAGAAAAAATAAAGATGCAGAATTTTTCGGAATATGGCGATTCTTTTTTAAATTTTATTTTTGACAGATTGGGCTCGAAATTTCCGATAACATTAAGATACAAGTTGAGTTCGGAATTTCCAACAATGTTAAGATTTAATAATTAATATTTCATCTTTTTATTATGGAGCGCATTGATTTTCACGACCAAATATCCAGAAACAAATTGAAATCATTTGTCCTTATGGCAATTATTTTTTCAGTCATTGTCCTATTCGGCTACATAATTTCTTTTGCTTTTGAGCCGGGCTTCTTTTTCATAATAATGTCAGTTTCAATAATCTTTTCCATGGGCTATCTATTATTCAGTTATTATAATTCTGGAAAAATTGCAATTGCCAGCGTCGGCGCGAAAAAAGCGGATAGAAATAAATACGGGCAATTTTACAACTTGGTTGAAGGTTTGACAATTGCCTCGGGACTGCCGATGCCGAAGTTGTACATTATGGAATCCCTGCAAATAAATGCCTTCGCGTCTGGAAGAAATCCTGAAAATGCCGTCATTTGCGTCACAACCAGATGCTTGGAAAAACTTGACAAAAAGGAATTGGAAGGAGTTTTGTCCCACGAATTAAGCCACATCGCAAATTACGACATAAGATATATGACTCTCGTCGCAGTCATGGTCGGAATGATTGCAATAGCATCGGAAATTTTCTTGAGAAGCTTATGGTTCAAAAGCGACAGCGGCAATAAGCATTTCATTCTGATCCTTATTGGAATCGCATTGGCAATTCTCGCGCCAATCACAGTTCAATTCGTTCAAATGGCAATTTCAAGAAAAAGGGAATTCATGGCGGATGCCTCCGGCGTAAAATTCACGCGCTATCCGCAGGGATTAATCGGCGCGTTAAAAAAAATAAAGGGGGAGAATTATCCAGAAAAAAGAATCAGCAAGGCTGTTGCCCCGTTATTTTTTTCAAATCCGTTTAAAAACATCGGAAGCACTCATCCTCCGCTCGACGAGAGAATAAAAATTCTTGAAAATATGTAGGCATAGTTTTTTAAATAAGAAAAAATTAATTCATAACAATAAGAGGGTGAGTTTATGTAATTTAAAAATGGAGAAAAAGGGTATTCACATACTTTCAAATTTTTTTGGGTGCAAAAACAGGGAGTTGCTTGTCAATAAGAAAAAGTTGAGCAAGACCATGATGAATGTGGTGAAAAAAAATCATTTGACAATTCTTAAGAGCGCATTCCATAAATTCGACGACGGCGGAATAACGGGATTTCTTCTTCTCTCGGAATCGCATATTTCAATACATACCTGGCCGGAAAAAGATAATTATCTTGCGCTGGACATTTTCGTTTGCAATCTTGAAAAAGACAACACGGAAAATGCAAAAAAAATTTACAAAGAATTAATCAAGGCATTTAAGCCTGAAAAAAAAGACGAGCAGTTCATTGAAAGGGATTGATTTCTGAATATGCAGTTAGATTTGCGTTTCACATTTATTTATTCCAAAATCGGCTCTGTCGGATTTCTTAGCAGATAAAAAATATCAATAGAAAAAATTCAACGCAGTTTATTATAACACACAACGGTGGTTTTATAATTAACACTCAGTTCTGCGGGGCGGGTGGGCGGGGCAAATTTGTAAAATGCAAAATGCCTTCTGATTAATTTTATAAACACATTTTGCTTTGTTTCCCGATGGGTATGATAAGGGGTTCTGTTTTGTTTTTATTGTCTTCCTTGCTTGTAGTTTCACTATTGGTTGGAAACATTGCGCTGACATTATATATCTCTGTCGGAAGCGAAAATTTTAAGGACAATATCATCAACGATATCGCAAGCGTTCTAAAAAACCAGACAACTGCCGACGAAAGCATTAGGGAAGCGCTTCCGGGCTTGGAAGAAAAGTGCGCGGGAAAAAGTGAGGTAACAATTAACTATGGAGAATTCAATGCGACAATTCAATGCGATAATCTTGAAGAAAGTGCGGATTTGGCAATAAAACAGAGCATAACCAGCATAATTGACGGGGAAACTTCTTCGGAAAATTGCAATTCTCCATTAAGCTGCTTCTCAAAATACAAGGGGTTGTTTTTTTCAGACACTGCAAAAGATTATTGGAAAAATTTTTTTACCTTCTCGCTGTTGATTTCTCTTGCATTAATAGCGGGAATGTTTTTCTTTATTGAAAACAAAATAGACTTGCCGGTAAGCGCAGGATTTCTGATTGCCTTTTCTTCGCTCCCGTTTATTGCAATAAGTTTCATGCTTCCTTATTTTGAAAAATCCATCTTAAAGCCGATATCAACAATTTTATCGGGTTCCTACACAGTCTTCATAATCATGTTCAGCATCGGAGCAATTTTTGTTGTGCTGGGATTTGGATTAAAATTTATAAAAATAGGCGAATACATTTCCAAGAAGTTTGATTTCAAAGTTAAGAAAAAATCAGACAAGAGGGGGGAAATTGATTAATTTTAGTAAGCGGAAAAGTTTCTTGCTTCGCGTCAGATTTCATAAAGGCGCTTCGCCGATAAAAAATTATTAATGAAAAAAATTTATACCTGTTCATTATAATTTTTTATCGGCGAAGCGCCTTT
>CAYZEG010000004.1:3958-15605 GCA_964477635.1 Candidatus Woesearchaeota archaeon
ACCTGTTCATTATCACAAAATTTCGGATTTCACATTAACACTTCGTTCTGCGGGGCGGGTGGGCGGGGCAAATTTGAAAATAAAAATCCAAGCAGAGAGTCACGAATTATCAAGAATAAAATATTTTTCAAAAAAAATTAATACTTCTCCTTCTCCATTCGTCTCTTGAAATTGTCTATGAATTTTGAAGCGTCGCCCTTGAATTTTGGCTCTTTAAGAAGATAAACATCAGTTCCTTCCCTTGTCTGCTTGTCAACGGGCCTGTCTGCAATAATCCTTCCCCTGAAATAATCTGCAAGCAAAACTTCGCAATTGGCGAGGGATGCAATTTTCTTTGAAACATTCATGGAATTTCCAAAGCTCATGAACTTCAAGACGCTTCCATCCTTTCGGACAACCAAATCTCCCGAATTTAGGGAGATTCCATAATCAATTTTATTTTTTGCAAGCTTGTTGTATTTTTGGAGGACTTCATTGATTTTTTGGGCAATCTCTATCGCAGCTTTTTCATTTTTGAAAGTCTTTGTTGTCAATGGGGCCAGAATGAAAGTTATATTTTTGTAGCCCTCGGGGATGTAAGCTATCGCCTTGTTATCCTCAGCAAAGTCAATTGCATGCTGCAGAACTTTTTCCGCCTCTTCTCCCTCAAGATTATCTGCATTTTTTATTTTTAATAAAACGAGGCTTGAACTTTCCTTGTCGCCTTTTAATGAAAGCGAGAGCTCAGCCCTGTTCTTTGATTTTAAGAGAAGATTTTCTTTCCTTGAAAGAGGCATATGCAATTGAACCGCCTTTTCCTTTCTTGGAGCGGTCATGTAGCCAAAAAAGCTTTTCTGATATCCTTTTCTAAGAGCCATGACGAAAACAAAACCAAGAACAAAAATTACAAAAATCCATGCTAAGGGATATCTTGTGAGGCTGACTGCTCCCGAAGCTTCTTTGACACTCACAGCTTTCCCTGTAAGAGAAAATGTCCCGGATGCGTGCCTTTCCCCATTTCCAAGAACTTCAACATAATATTCTCCGTCGGGAGCGTTCAAAATATATCTTTTAGTTTCATCAATGCCCAAGAACACATCAAACTTCACCGGCTCATAATCTATCTTGACAGTAAGGGATTCGTTGTAGGGAACGTTTCCCCTATTCGCCACAACAAGCGTGCCATTGACAATTTTTATGTCTGCAATTTCCATTTCTTTTATGGCAAAATCTGAAATGCCAGTCACAGTTTCAGAGATAGCAATTATCCTCCATTTTGACGGAGCTTCGTTGTATGCAATTGGATATTCCCAAAATTCGTCCGTCGGCTTCTCAACCTGTTCCCTTACTTCATTGAATGAGTCCTTTATGGAAATAACGGCTGTTGAAGGTATTTTTTTTCCGGTCTGGTCATGGAGAATTGCTTTCACTTTTACATTTTTTCCCGGTTCAATTTCCGATGATTCAGTTATTATTTCAAGATTGGTGGGAACCTGATTCACACTAAAATCGTAATTGGCGTATCCATTATTCATTATCTCGCCTTCAGAGTTTTTTTCATAAGCATTCAGCTCCGCAGAATATTTTCCCGCGCCGGTTTCTTTTGGCAGAATAAAATTAAGTGAAAAAAATCCGCCGTTTATCGTTCCCTTATAGGTGGCATTCTGGCTTGAATTTTCCGCGAAGAAAATCAAATCAACAAACCCGTCAGCAAGGTTTCCATTTTCCTTCGTCGCCCTGCCTTCAATTACAACGCTTTCCTGGGGATTATATTCTGTTTGATTAGTCAAAAATTTAATATTAATCAAGTCGGAAACCTTGAAATCCGGAGTTATCACAGATTTGTCATTTAGAGTTATTTTTATCCTGCATAATCCGGAAGTTGCGACAGCAACTCTGTTAACCATGACTTCCAATTCTGGTTTCCAATCTTCGCCGATGGTTACATGATGACTGCTCATTGGAAGATTCATTTGAATTCCATTGCAGATAATGCCCGCAGTTGGCGTTGCAAAAAAATCTGTTGTTGAGGTGATTGTCATCGGAACAATCACTATGTCGCCATAATTGTAAACCGAATTTGGATGTTGTGTTATGATTATTTCAGCGGAAACGGACGAAGCGAACAAGAACATAAAAACCGCCAGCGCAAATATTTTAGTCATTTTATCTTCTCTTTTTGATAATTAGAATACTCAATTCCCGTTTATAAAGATTATTCTATATAAGGATAAACATGCGGAAATTTCATTAAGGTTTAAAAATATCTTTGATTTAAATTTGAGATGGGCAAAAATGGCAAATCGCATATTACTCCTTGGGAAGTTTCTGGAAATATTGATTATGAAAAGTTGGCAAAAGAGTTTGGCATAAAACACATGCCTGAACTTCCAAAAGTTTTCAACGAAGATTTGCTTTTCAGAAGAAAAATAATTTTTGCCCATCGTGATTTTGAAAGAATTGCGGACGCAGTCAAGAATAAAAAGAAATTTGCAATGATGACAGGTTTGATGCCCTCTGGAAAATTCCATTTTGGACATATGCTTGTCGCAAAGCAGATGGTTTTTTATCAAAATCTCGGCGCAAAACTTTACGTCGCGGTTGCGGACTTGGAGGCATATTCCACAAGGCAAAAAAGTTTTGAAGAAATGAAAGAAACTGCCGTTGAACAATATCTGGCAAATTATATTGCGCTTGGATTAAAGCCAAAAAATCTGGATTTTTATTTTCAGAGTGAAAGAAGCGGCGACGCAAAAAAATCAAACGCGTATTACAAGCTTGCATCAAATCTTTCAAGATACGCGACATTCAATGAATTCAGGGCAATCTACGGAGATATTTCTCCGGCAAAAATGTCCGCTTCATTGACGCAAAGCGCGGACATGCTTCATCCTCAGCTTCCCGAATTTGAAGGAAAACCCATTCCAACAGTCGTCCCTGTGGGAATAGACCAAGACCCGCACATAAGAATAACGAGAGACATGAGCTCCAGATTCAAAAACTACAAGTTCATGCAACTAAGTTCTACATATCATTTGTTCTTTCCGAGTCTTAAGGGAGAAGGTAAAATGTCCAGCAGCGATGAATCTTCTTATATCGCATTGACAGATTCTCCAAAAGAAGTTGAAATGAAAATCAAGCGGTATGCTTTTTCGGGAGGAAAAGACACATTGGAAGAGCATAGAAAGCACGGAGGAAATCCTGATGTTGATGTTTCATTCCAATATTTGAAATTTTTCTTTGAACCAGATGACAAAAAACTTCAAAAAATCCACGATGATTACAAAAGCGGAAAACTTTTGACTTCGGAATTAAAGCAGATTTTGATTGAAAAAATAAACGCCTTTTTGAAAGAGCATCAAAGAAAAAGAAAACTTTCCGAAAAAGAAGTCGGGAAATTTTTGTTGAAATGATTTTAGCACAATAATTCTTTTAGATAATAATCACCAAAGAAGTTTATGAATGGGAAACAAGCGGGGGTGATAATTGCACTAATTTTTTTAGTTCCAACCTTGATTAGTTTAATGATATGGACAAATCATATCTCTAAAGACCCAACAAATCCAAAAAATATTGAAGAGGGTGTGAATATAGCAGTCAATGATGCAATACCTTGGTGGTCGGGCATATTTGAATGGTTAGCAGGTTTGGGAACTATTGGGGCGTTTTTAATAATAGGTTTTGTTTTCTTTCTTAAATGGATAAGAGAGATAAGATAAAACATTCTAATTAATTTCACAAACATTATTTTTATAAAGTTTCATTTTGTTTCCCTTCTATGAAAGTTTTGTTTTTGCATGTGGATTACATAAAATTCAAGGCGTTGAAAAAAGCGCTGAAAAATCCGCCGGAGCTGACGGAAAAGGAAAAAAAAGAGCAGAAAATCAGCGACGCTCTGGTTGCGATGATTTCCGTTGAAAAATCAGACTCGGACGTCAAAAAATCGGTTTCAGAGCTTATAAAAAATATAAAAGACATTGCAGGACAAATAAAGGCAAAAAATATTGTTCTCTATCCGTACGCCCATTTGTCTTCCAGTTTGTCTTCACCAGAAATTGCGATAAAAGTTTTGGAAGAATCTGAAGAAAAATTAAAAAAGGATTTCAAGGTTTTAAGAGCGCCTTTTGGCTATTACAAGGAATTTGAGTTAAAAGTTAAGGGGCATCCGTTAAGCGAATTAAGCAGAGAAATAAGATTTGAAGAAAATGTGGATGCAATAAAAGGTTCGGAGGAAAAATACAATCCTTCGCAACTTTTGAGGGAAATTTCAAAGACAAAACTTGACACTTCAAAACTCAAGGAAAATGACCACAGAATTATCGGACAGCAAATGGATTTATTTTCTTTCAGTGAAGTTGCCCCGGGCATGATTTTCTGGCATAACAACGGGTTGATTCTTTACAACGAACTTATTAATTTCTGGAGAGAAGTTCACAGGAAATCGGGATATCAGGAGATTTCAACCCCCCAAATTCTTGATAAAAAATTATGGCAAATTTCCGGACATTGGGAAAAGTACAAGGAAAATATTTTTCTGACAAAATACGAAAATAGGGATTTTGCAGTCAAGCCGATGAATTGTCCGGGAGCCATGCTTGTTTACAAATCAAGGTCGAGAAGCTACAAAGAATTGCCATTGAGGCTCTCTGAAATAGGCGTTGTTCATCGTCAAGAGTTGTCTGGGACGCTTGGCGGTTTGTTCAGAGTGATAAGAATGACGCAGGATGACGCGCATATTTTCTGCTCCGAGGAGCAAATTGAAAATGAAGTTGAAGGGGTGATAAGTTTAATTAATATGTTTTATGAAAAATTTGGGTTGCAATTTGACCATGTGGAGCTTTCAACGCGTCCGGAAAAAAGAATTGGCGACGAGAAATTATGGGACAAGGCGGAGAAAGCCCTGGAATCTGTTTTAAAAAAGAAAAAAATGAAATATAAAATAAACAAGGGCGACGGCGCTTTTTACGGGCCTAAAATAGATTTTCACTTGAAAGATTCCCAGGAAAGAACTTGGCAGTGTTCAACCGTGCAGTTGGATTTTGCAATGCCGGGCAGATTTGAACTGGAATATGCCGGAAGCGACAATAGGAAAAAAACCCCCGTCATAATTCACCGGGTTATTTATGGCAGCCTGGAAAGGTTTATTGGAATTTTAATCGAGGATAAAAATGGGCGTTTCCCGACATGGCTCTCGCCGATTCAGGTTCGGGTTCTGTCATTTACTGAAAGAAATGTGGATTATGCAAAAAAAATAATCGGGGAAATTGGCAAAAAAATTCCCAATCTAAGATTGGACGCAGATTTCCGCAATGACACGGTTCAAGGAAAAGTAAAAGAGGCTGAAATGATGAGAATCCCGTATATTATCGTCGTTGGCGACAAGGAAAAAAAGGAAAAAACCCTTGCCGTTAGAATAAAGGGAAATCCAAAAATAGAAAAATTCACCACCGACGAATTCTGCATCAGATTGGAAAAAGAAATTGAGGGGAAAAAATAATGCTGTCGGTTGAAACAAAGATTAACGGAAAATTAATCGGTCGCGCCCGCATTGAAAATCTGCGCCGAATGGGCGACGGCAGATATTTTTATCATGTGGAATACGCCCAGCTCGACGGAGAGCAAAAAAAATTAAATTTTGACGTTATTCATGACAGGGAAGAAGGCGCGGAGGAGCTCGTGTTCCTTATTTATCAGGAAGCAGTCAAGAGATTAAAATGATGAATCTGCAATTTTATTCTGAAAAATTGCATTCCTCCGAAACGTTCAAAAAATTCAGGGATGAAAACAAGGAAGCATATCTCTGCTCGATTTTCTTCACAATAGACAAAGAAGGAAATGACAATCAGATTCATCTGGATTACTTTGTTCCAGAAGGCAAAAAAATGATAAGCTTTCAGCTCAACGGAGAAATAAAAAAAATCCCCTTGGATGTTTACGATGAAAAAGTTCCAGAAAGAATTCCGCTGAATTTTGACATAGATTTCTGGGAAATTGAGAGAATGGTTGCGACAAAAATGGAAGTTGAAAATATAAAAAACAAAATGCAAAAAATAATTCTTTCTCTTCAAAGAATCAATGGAGAAAATTTTCTCGTTGGAACGGTTTTCATATCAATGCTGGGAATGATAAAGATAAAAATAAACGCGGCAAAAAAAGAGATTGTGGATTTTGAGAAAAAATCAATGTTTGACATATTAAAAGTTGTGAAGAAATAATTTTATAAATCTAAACCTCCTTCGCATTGGATGAGCGATAAAAAAGGGCTTTCAACAATCATCGTCACATTAATTTTGATTCTTCTTTCATTGGTTGCCGTCGGAATTGTATGGGTTGTCGTCAGCAACATTCTTCAGTCTGGAACGGAGCAAACTTCTTCCGGATTGGGGCAGATATTCCTAAGCATCGGCATAGAAAATGTCAAGGTTGAAAGCAACGGAGATGTTTCAGTTTCAGTGAAAAGGAACGCGGGCGAAGGAGATTTGTCGGGAATAAATTTTATAGTTTCCGACGGAGAAAACTCGCAGGTAATTAAAAAAAGCGAATCCCTGGGCGAACTGGCGACGAAAACATTCACGATAACTTCCGCCGAACTGACGGATGTCGCTTTTGTCAAGGAAGTTTCAATCGCTCCAATTTCCGGGACGGAGGGAAAAGAAAAAGTTGGAAGCGTTGTTGATAAATTTGAAAAAAATAAAATTGGCTTGAATGATTTGAAAGATTATGGAATAGTTTCGTGGTGGAGATTTGAAGATGATGCAAAAGACGAGGTTGGAGAAAATGATGGAACACCGCAGGGAAGTGTAAATTTTGTCGACGGAAAATATGGAAAGGCGGGAAATTTTGACGATGTTGGAGATTACATAAGTGTTGCCGATAACGCAAATTTACAACTTGGAAAATCAATGACTGTTGTTGCTTGGATAAATCCAAAAGTAAATCTTGCAGATTGGGCAAGGATTGTTGGAAAAGGCAGTTCTACATTAAGGAATTATGGATTATGGCGTCAAGCAGACGGAGATGCTTTATGGCAAATTTATAGTGGTGGCGGAACTATGGGTTGTATGGACGACATTGGCAATGGTCCTCTTAATGTGCCTATAAACACTTGGGCTAATCTTATAGGAAGCTATGATGGAACAAATATTAAAATCTACAGGGATGGGAAACTTGAAAAGACTTGCCCTTATACACAAACTCCATACACTTCAACAGACCCTTTGACAATAGGATATGCTGGTTTTCATGCATATTTCAATGGACAAATTGACGAAGTCATGATTTTCAACAAGGCATTAACGCCGGAACAAGTCAAAGCGCTTTATGAAATGAATCTTAGTTAATTTGGTTTCTTAACCTTAGCATCAATATTTCTTTTTGAGTAAAACCCGTCCAGATTATCTGAATCATTTATTTTCGGGATTTCAAATCCGACTTTTTTAAGCAAATTTGCAAGTTCTTTTTTGTCATACAAATAATAGTACCTCATGTGTTCTTTCCCATCATATTTCCATGGAATAAAAGATTCTTTTTTCCTGTTTTTGAATCTTGCTTGATTTTTATCCCATACGGAAATCCATGCTTCAGCTCCCGGCTTTAGAACGCGAAGCAATTCCATCAAGGCCGTTGCCCTTTTTTCAGCTTCAGGGATGCAATGCAAAACAGCGACGAAAATTGCAGAATCAAAAAAATTATCGTCAAACGGCAAATCAAAAACTTCAGATTTTACAAGTTCCACTTTGAATTTATTTTTCTCCGCATGTTCCCTTGCAAATCTCAACATGTTCTCGGAAAAATCAACGCCGTAAATTATCCCATTTGTCCTTACAAAATTTCTTCCGCTTCCGCAGCCCAAATCTAAGATTTTGCCTTTTTTATCTTTCAAAAATTCAACAATTTCGGGAATTGGCTTAACTCTAAAATTTTTCCAAGGTTGCGAAATGGCGTTCCAAATTTCTTCCTGCTTATCCTGTTCCATCCAAGATTATTCCCTCCATAAAACCGCCTCGCTCCCGTCTCTTCTTCAATTTTATTTTTTCCAATTCTTTTTTGTCAATGTTTTTTAAATGACAAATAGCATCAATAACTTCAAGAATGTCTGCAAGCTCTTCTTTATTCTCATCTGCAATAAATTCATTTGTCTCTTCCTTCAATTTTTTATTTAGCATTTCGGAATATTCTTTTTCAGAAGCTTTATGAGTAAACGCAACTTTTCCATTTTTCCTAATAATTTCGGGAATTTTGTCCCTTACAAGTTTGCCCATATTTCAATATTAGAAAGTAATTTAAAACACTTTTCATTTCTTGGGTTATGAAAAAGAGGATTTCTCAAGACAGAAAAAAGTTTAACGAAACAATAAAATATCTCAAAACAAAGAAAAGAATTCTTTTTTTAACAACATCAAATCGCTGGGAAGGACAGAATGAACTGCCAAAAAGCACGCAGTTGGCGTTTTTGATGAAAAAAAAGCTGGGTAAAAAAGTCACGCTGATTGAAGTTCCAAAACTGAAAATTTATCCGTGCGAAGGAAATGTCTCAACTGAAAAGGGAAATAATTGCGGTGTGAAGGAGTCTGTTTTGAAGGACAAATTTAAAAATCCTTCGGGTTGCCATCGCTGCTGGGCAAGCATAAACAACAGGGACGATGAACTCTGGAAAATATCAAAACCTCTTCTTGAATCCGATTGCGTTGTTTTCTTTGCAAGCGTTCGCTGGGGGCAGACAAACTCAATTTATCAAAAGCTTATTGAAAGGCTTGATTGGATTGAAAACAGGCACACGACTTTGGAAGAGAAAAGCATAACAAAAAACATGGATGCTGGAATAATAATTGTGGGGCAAAATTGGAATGGAAAAAATGTCCTGAAAACGCAAAAAAAAGTCCTTTACTGGTTCGGCTTCAAAATCCCAAAGGAACTTTCATGGAACTGGCAATTCACCAAAGATTACAATGATGAAAGCGAAGAAACTTACAAACTCGGCGTAAAAACCTTCAAAGAAATATTTGTAAAAAAATAAAATGAAATCTATCTGCATTCCGGCGCTTCGTTAACAACGGGCGGATTGATTCCATCTCTAAAACTTTCTATATAACTTGCTAAATCTTCCCCAACTAATTTGCCCCCGTAATCTATATAACCATCTCTATCCAAATCTAAATATAATTCATCAACCCCATACTTTGATACCCCATAAATTACATGCACCGAAAATGGACGCTTCTCAGCAAATCCATTACATATCAAATACGCGCCGGTAAATAACTTTTTTTCATCACCCAACATCTTTGCTGATTGATAAACATAATCATATCTAACCTTTACTTTTCCATCTTTTGACGACAAATCCTCAGATTCAACAACTTTCCCAGTTATTTCAGGCATCTTTTCCCCAACATCCATAATCTCCAAAGCGGAAACTAAGCCAAGGGACGCAATGCTGCCTGCAACTATCGCCAATTTAATTCCTTTAGCCAAAGTCATATTAAAAAGTGCAGGAAGAAATATATAAATATTGCTGTTTTGAAGGCTCCGTTTAACAAGCAGTCGCCGTTTAAAAAGTTCTTGTCATTTGCAAAGCAAAATGCTCGCAGTCGCTCGCTGATTTATTGCTCCGCACCAAAAGACACCAATGGTTTCTTTTGTAAACTTCCTTTTTATTGAATGTGCTTCGCGGAAAATAGATTAATGCATAAAAATTTTGCGGCAGATTTATTACAACTCCGCGCGTTTTTCATGTTATCACTCTATTAATGAGTCAAACCAAATCGGGATTTTTTAAATAAAACTCGTTTTAAAACACTAATCATAAAATTAGAAATCTATAAATTTACTTGCATTTCGGAGGATTTTTCTTCGGATTATTTTCGGGAGACATTTCCCGAGTTATCATGCCCGGAGAGTCAACAAAACCATTCCCATTTCTATCATAATGTACCTCTTCTAAATGGTTTGAATACACCATCCTAATCGCATACGGATTTTTTTCAATATGCCCGTTGCATTTCAAGTGATAAATCAGTGTTTCTTTCCCATCAAAATTTTTTCCGTCTTTAATTACTCTTCCCGCTCTATAAATGGATTTTATGTAAAGTTCATCGTCTTCAACTGCGAAAAGCATGACTCCTTCAAAAGATTGAGGCATCTTATTTTTCGTGTCTCTTGCCTTCTCATCAAACATATCGCATGATGCAATCCCTAAAGCCAAAACACTTGCGGCGGTGATTCCTAATTTTTTCATTAAATTAATCTTCATCGTTTTTCGGTGTTAAGATGATTAATAAACATTTTGCTTTTGGTTCTTCACAAAAATTTTTCTAATTCGGGAAACTTTCATCAAGCAGCTATTCTCCGTCAAATTTGACGATGGAAAAGAAATCATACTTTGAAAGTTTTTCTTTTCCCTTCAAATCCGGCAATTCTATTATAAAAGCGCATTCAACAATTTCTCCGCCGATTTTTTCAATCAACTGGCATGACGCCGCGGCGGTTCCGCCAGTGGCAATCAAATCGTCAATCAGCAGAACTTTTTGCCCTTTTTTTATGGAGTCGGTGTGAATTTCAACGGTGTCCGTTCCATATTCAAGATTATATTCTTGGGAAATCTTTTCTCCGGGCAATTTCCCCTTCTTCCTTATCGGGACGAACCCGACTCCGAGTTTTTCTGCAAGTATGCCGGCAGCCACGAAACCCCTGGATTCTATTCCCGCCACAATATCAATTTTCTCATTTTTATATCGGTGATAAAATATATCCATGGTTTTTCTCATCGCTTCTGAATCTTTAAACAAAGTTGTTATGTCACGAAACATTACGCCATTCTTTGGAAAATGCGGAATGGTTCTTATTTTGTTTTTTATAAAATCAATCTCCCGATTTGTCGGCTCGCCCAAGGATATTTTTTGCACGACTTTCGCCAAAACTTTCACGACACTTTCGGAATTTTTCTTCATTACTTTTTCAATTTCTTCCCAGGTAACGGGAGCCTCGGTTTTCCTCCAGCAGTCATAATCTGTCGCCATTGCTATAACCGCATAATCAACTCCCATCTCTCTTGCAAGAATCGCCTCGGGAGAAGTTGACATATTGATTACGTGCGCAAATTCGCGGAACATGAAACTTTCCGCTCTTGTGGAAAATCTCGGACCCTCAATTGTGACGATAGTTCCAATCTTATGATTCCTTAAACCAAGCTCGTCGCAGGAATCAATAATATACTGCCTGAGTTTTTCAGAAAAGGGCTCCGCCAAACTTGCATGGCTCACGCCTTTGCTGAAATCGTCAAAGAAAGTGATTTTTCGATGCCTTGTAAAATCAATGAATTGGTTGGCGACGACAAAATCTCCGGGAAATATTTTTTCCTTTAAACTTCCGACAGCGGTCGTTGCCAGGATGCATTGGCACCCAAGTTTATGAAGGGCATAAATATTCGCCCGATTATTTACGTTGGTGGGAGTTATTTCATGGTTGAATCCGTGCCTTGAAAGAATATAAACTTCTGCTCCGCAAAAGATTCCCTTTTTTATCTTGCTGCTCGTTTTCCCGTAAGGGGTTTCAATCTCAAGCTCTTGAAGATTTTCAAGAAAGTCTCCTTTTTCCAATCCGCTTCCGCCGATAATCCCCACTTTTACGGGCATAAAATCTAAGATGAAAAATAATTTAAAAGCATTCT
>CAYZEG010000005.1:0-14809 GCA_964477635.1 Candidatus Woesearchaeota archaeon
ATAATTTTTTATATTAATTTAGGTTTTGGCGAGGTGCTTTTATTTTGAAAGGAAGCTTACAAAAGAAATCTTGGTGTCTTTTGGCACGGAGCAATTAAACAAAATTATTTCTTCATCACAAAAACATCTTTCTCTGAGAATCTCAATTTCGGCTTTAATTTGTCAACGGCATATCCAACAGCCACAATTGCTGAAGGAACAATATGCGACGGCAAATCTAATATTTTAGAATATTCTTTTGAGTCAAATCCTTCCATTGGGCAAGAATCAAAACCAAGCGAGGTTGCTCCATTGACGGCGTTTCCCAATGCAATATAAGTTTGCCTTTGCGCCCAAGTTAATTTTTGTTCTTCATTCAACCCATTTTCAAAAGCTTTCATCATGCCGATATATTCTTTTATTCCTTCCTTTGTTGCCCCGCTTTGAATCATCAATTTTTCCAATCTTTCAATATTTCCCAGAATATTTTTGTCTGCGCAGAAAACCAAAAGATGCGAACAAGTTGTAACTTGCGGCTGATTCCATGAAACCGGACCAAGCTTTTCTTTCAATCCCCTATTTTCTATTACAACTATTTTCCATGGTTGAATGTTAAACGAAGAAGGAGCATGTCTTATTATTTCAAGAAGTTCGTTTATTTTTGCTTCGGGAACTTCTTTCCCGTCAAAAGCCCGCACGGCGTACCTCTTTTTTACTATGTCTTTAAAATCCATTAATAATTTTTGTTTGGATGGTTTATAAATTTTTGCGGCTAAATTTATAAATTTGTTTTTACTGCACTTATAATGGGTTTGGCAAATTATCTTGGTTTTATTTATGCAGTCGGAGCCGCGGTCGTTTGGGGTTTGGCTTACACAATAGACGAAAAAATTCTTGACAAGATTTCCCCATTGGCTCTCCTTTTCGTAAGTTCGCTTTTAGCTACTCTTATTGTATTGCCGTTTGTTTTACTTAATGGCAATAATGTAAAAAGCGTTCTCTTTTCTGGAAGAACTAATTTGCTATTGATACTTGCTACCACCATATTTTTTACTCTTGGAAATTTCCTGATTTATTCCGGAATAAAACATCTTGGGGCTTCCACCGCATCTACAATAGAAATTGCATATCCTTTTTTCGTCGTGCTTTTCAGCTTTTTATTTTTTCAGGCGGTTCCGAATATCTATTTTGTAATCGGCGGAATATTGATTTTCCTTGGTTCAGCGACGATAATTAAATTTGCCTAAATTTTTCTGGCGAGAATTATTTTTTATAAACTCTTTCTCTTGTTTCTTCTACAGAAAGCGCTCTTGATAAATCAATTTCCATAACTTTTATAATTCCTTCAAGGCTGATTTCATAAATTAATTTTCCAGACTCGTCCATAAAATTTGCTTCTTTAAACACGCCCGCTCCAAATTTGCCGTCTTCAAAAGGCAGAAATACTCCTTTAGTCATTGGCGGCAAAACTTCCTTGAAAAAATAATCCATTCCGTTCCCTTTTCCATCTTTTCCCTTATATCTTTTGTATCCTTCTTGGTGCTTTACTTGATTTGGATTTTCTATTTCAGCTCCCGGAAATTCAAGTTGTATTTTTTGAATAAGTTCACTTTCTTTTTCCGTATTATAAAAATTAACCGGATGTCCAAAGTAAATTATCTGCGGCATCAGTATTTGCAGAATTTTTTGTTTATATATTTTTATGAGTTTGGAAATATATTATCTACTAATATCAGAAACTTTTTTCCATTGGATGTAATTTTTTTCAAGAATGTCGGTTATTTTTTTTCTTTCTTCCGCATTGCCGATTCCCTTCCAGTCCAAAAGTGCGAAGTCAACATCTTCTTCCGTTTTTTTTATCGCTTCAAGAATCATTTCTTCCGTCAATGGAAAAGCGTATTGCGGGATTACATGCGAAATCGCAACGTTTGATTCCAACTGCAACTTGTTGAAATTTGGGCAATAATGAGGACCGCCGATTGCCACCGCAATTTCATTGTACGGATTTTCCTCAAAATTTTCCATTGTTTCAAGAATCGCCTTTGCAATGATGAATCCCGCGCGCTTGTCATTGTATTCGGTTTCCGCGCTTCCAATTTCCACGAAGACGCACGGCTTTTCAATCAGCGGACCGTGATGGGTTGCTTCCATTGTTATATCATAATTTTTCAAGTCGGATTTTTTTGCCTGCTCTTGAATCTTTTCAAGAAGTTGCTTTATGAATAATGCGGAAGTTTTTGAAATTTTTCCAACTTCTCCGCCGAACTTTGCCTCATTGAAATTTCCAACCGTATGCACTGTTATCGCCCTTTCTCCTTTTGAAGAGCTGTGTTTGGATGCGAAAATAATAAAATCATATTTGTTTATTTTTCCCATGTCAAGATTGCGATTGTAAATTATTTCATCCTCAACAAAATAAAAATCAAACCCTGGTTTTTCATCATGCAAAATGGATGCAAGAGGATTGCCCCTGAATTGGCTTAGCTGTGTTGCTATGTTTATTCCCGCTTTGTCCTTCTTGCTTGCGACTATGAGAAATTTTTTGTACATAAAAATTTTAGAGAAGACGGGAATTTAAAGATTTACATATATTTGACCATCTAAAATAATAAAAACCCCGAATTTGCTTTAATTTAATGGCTTTCAATGCTAACTTACTTTTTAAAACGAAAACCTGGGTAGTAAGAAATCTTGATGACGCATTATTCACTTCTTTACGAAATGTGGAAGCCTATACTGAGAATGGATTTTATGAGCGTGCTGTAAGGGAGATGGATTATGCAATGAGTCTTAAAAGAATTAGAGGTTACGAACATATAAGCGATGAAAAATTTGATAAAGTATTTTGGGATTTTTTAAATAAATTTCATGTCAGTTAGGCAAAAAATAATTTCTGTCTTTTATTATATCCCAATTTAATTGCTCTGCCACTTTCCAAAGTCGATCTGTTAATGATTTAGATTTTTCAGCATGGATTTTACACATGGCTTCACGGGTTTCCAGATTTGTTGAAGCAAATCCTGCTCCCCGTTCAGGATACAGACAAATTTCATAATTCGGTCTTTGAACGCCTTCTTTAATTAATAATGCGTCATATTCTCTGACAATTCTTCCAACTTCCTTATAATTTTCTTCCCCTAAATTTGAAGATGTTAAGTTTTTTTCCATGTTTCCGGTAATTTCCCATTCCTTTCAAGCGCCGAATTTATATCCTTTATCATGAATTTTGCAGATTCTCTTGCAGCTTCGGCAAAATTTTCCGGGTTTCCATTTTTCTCATACGCACAAATAATTCCCCTTGAAGAATTGACAATTGCCCCGTAACCGTCGGAGTTGAAACAAGGAACAACATCATCCGCAGTGCCTCCCTGAGAACCATAACCCGGAACAAGAAATATTGAGTTTGGCATAATTTTTCTCAAATTTTCCGCCTGTTTGGGATATGTGGCTCCAACAACAGCGCCGATTGCAGAATATCCTCTTTTTCCCTTGTCTTGCCGGGCATATTTGTTTACTTGCAATGCCACTGAAACATAAAGGGGAATTTTATCAATAGACTCAACACCCAACTCTTTCAACTGAATTTTTTCATCTTCCGTCATTTCAATCAATCTATCTTGAAATTCTCCGGAACTTGGATTGCTTGTTTTTACTAAAATAAACATCCCTTTTTTATATTCTTTGCAAACGTCTGCAAAAGGTTTTAATCCGTCGCTGCCAAGATAAGGAGTGACTGTAAGAGCATCGGCATTTATTGACGGGACACTTGATGACTTTGTTTTAACATTCCCCAAATGACCTTCGGCATATGCTTGAGCCGTAGTTCCTATGTCATTTCTTTTTCCATCTCCAATTACTATAAGTCCTTTAGAGCGGGCATAATCCACCGTATCCTTAAATGCTTTTAGCCCCTCGGCGCCGTATTTCTCGTAAAACGCAATTTGCGGTTTAATTGCCGGAACCAAGTCATGAATTTTATCAATTATCGCAAAATTGAATTCTCTAAATGCGTTTGCAACATCTTCAAATGAATCTCCTTTCAAAAGATGCAGGGGGATTTTTTCAATTGCGGGGTCAAGTCCGACAATGCACGGGGTTCGCTTTTCATCAATTTTTTCCAAAAATCTGTCGGCAAAATGCACTTGATTCATTTTATTCCACTTTTTTAAATCCGTGTTTTTCTCCCCATCTGAGGGGGTCTTTTCTCCACTCTCTAAGAATTTCCTCCTCTTCAGTGCCGGATTTTTTCTCATTTTTAAAAACATCAAGCAAAGTTTCATAATTTAGAAGAGAAATTTTTTTGCATTCAATTTCATTATATGCAGACACTCCCACTTCAAATTCATAGTCAAATATAACCAGGCAATAATTGCAAATCCCCCCCGCATTTCTTATTTCCTGTACGCACGGAATTGAATTTGTTCCGAAAGAAATCAAATCTTCAATCAGCACAACCGATTTGCCTTTTATTTCTGAAATATTTCCAACGCCTTCAATTGTTTTTTTCGTCCCATGGTCTTTGGATTTTGCCCTTACATAAATCAAAGGTTTATTCATCAAATCTGCCAAAGTTGCCGCGAAAGGAATGCCGCTTGTGGCAACACCCGCTATTATGTCGCAATCAATATTTTTAGATTTTAATATGTTCATAAATCCCCGCGCAATTAATTTTCTGCATTCTGGGCGAGAAAGAAAAACCCGGTTATCAGTATAAATCGGCATTTTAAACCCAGAAACCCAAGTGAAGGGATTTTTTGCATTTATTTTGATTGCATCAATGTCCAAAGCATATTTGGCAAGAATTGAGCCATAATCCATAATTCTTTCAAATAATTTATATTTTTAAAATGTATGGTCATGATATTTTAGAAATCATTATAAACTTATTTGCATAAAATTATTTATGTTTGAACTTTTGAAATTAATCATCGGGATTTTGATTTTGATTATCGGATTTCCAATAGGATTTTATTTAAAGAAGCTGACTCTTGATGAAAACAAGGAAGGACAGAAATGGTTCAAGATTGTTATTCTTGCTTCGTGCATCGGCGCTTTGGCAGGATTGTTTTTGGGAATTGATTATCTTCTTTTCGCCTTTTTATTCATGGCAATAGTGACTGGGATGAGCTTGAAGAATTTCAAAAAGCTTAATAAGTAAATTTTTTCTTTCATTATTATGTTTTATTTAATCGGCTTGGGCTTGAATGAAAACGGATACAGCAAAGAAGCATATGACTCCATCATGGAATCTGATGCGATTTACATTGATGTTTACACGGTTGACTTTCCATATCAAATAAAAAAACTTGAGTCGCAATTCAAAAAAAAGAAATTCATTCCGGCGAAAAGAGAATTGGTTGAAAGTTTTGAAATTCTGAGGGGGGCGGAAAGCAAAAATGTCGCGCTGCTTGTTTATGGAAGCCCGCTTTCAGCGACGACGCACATATCTTTGGTTGAAGAGGCAAACCGAAGAAAAATAGAAACTAAAATAATTCACGGCGCGTCAATTTTAGACGCCGTTGCCGAAACTGGACTGCATCTTTACAAATTTGGAAAAATAACCAGCATGCCGAAATGGCAGAAAAATTACATGCCTGAAAGTTTTATGGATATCGCGAAAGAAAATCATTCAATAAATGCGCACACTTTGATTCTTTGCGACATTGGATTAAATTTTAAAGGCGCTTTGGAACAGCTTGAAACTTCTGCGTTGAATCTTGGAATTGTCATTGGAAAAATTATTGTTTGCCAATCCATGGGAACGAAAAACCAGAAAATTTTTTACGGAGAAATTGGCAAACTGAAAAAAGCGCGAGGAATTGAAAATCCTTTTTGCTTGATAATTCCAAGCGACTTGCACTTTACTGAAAAAGAAACGCTGGAGAATTTTAATTAAGCCGCCTTTTGATAAGAAGAATTTTCTTCCTGCGAATAATTTCTTATTGAAGAATTCATTGGAGAATAATCCCCGTTCCTTGCCGCAGAGTATCTTAATTCCATAAATGGACCCTTCAAAGTGTAAGCAGGATTCATGCCGTCATAATCCGGAGCATTATGGTAATCTTCATCTCCGTGTTCATCATGCTTTTCTTCATGTCCTTTGCAACCATGTCCTCCTCCGATTATCTGCAGATTTATTCTTTCAGAATTATCATTATTTGCAATCACTTCCAGATTTATCGGCTTGCTTCCGCACATGATTTGAACACAGAGATGAGATTTATAAACATTTTTATTTGTATTTTAATTTGTAAGCGAGAATTGTTGAGACCATAAAGATGGTTAAAATGTTGGCTATGAGTATGGGCATGTTTCCAATGAGAAAACCATAGACAAGCCAAAGCGATACGCCGAAAGTTGCTAGAATATATGTTCCGAGAGAAAGGTCTTTTGTATGTTTTGTTTGAACAACTTCTATAGCCTGCGGCAGCATCGAGCCTGTTGTGCATGCCGCAGCCACCAATCCAATCAATGTTATCCAGTCCATATTCCTTTTCAGTTAACTAGACTTATAAATTTTTATCAAACATAACTTTTATTAATAAGTTTTGTAAAATAGATAGATGTATGATTTTAAGAAAGTTGAAATTGAATCTGAGAAGGTTTGGGAAAAGCAGAAAAAGGAAATAAAGAAATCGGTTCAATACGATTCCAAGAAGCCGTTGTTTTCATTTCTTGAGGGGCCGCCGACGGCAAATGCTCCGCCCGGATTGCATCATTTTGAAGCCAGAACATTCAAAGACATAATTTGCAAATTCAAATATATGCAGGGATTTTCCGTTCCGAGAAAAGGCGGATGGGATTGCCATGGATTGCCTGTGGAAGTTCAGATTGAAAAAGAACTCGGACTTAATTCAAAAAAGGACATAATAAAATTCGGGGCGGACAAATTCATCAAAAAATGCAGGGACAGCGTTTTTTCAAATATTGGCGATTGGACAAAGTCAACAAAAAAATTGGGATATTTCCTTGATTTGGACAATCCTTATGTAACTCTTGACAATGAATACATTGAAAGCGTTTGGTGGAGTTTAAAGGAATTGCATGGCAAAAGAATTCTTTACGAGGGGAAAAAAGTCGTTCCGTTTTGTCCTAGATGCTCAACTCCTCTGTCAAGCCACGAAGTTGCTCTCGGCTACAAAGATGTCAAGGAAGATTCTGTTTATGTTGCTTTCAAAATAAAAAACAAAAAAAATGAATATCTCCTCGCATGGACAACAACGCCGTGGACTTTGCCAGGGAACGTTGCTCTTGCAGTCGGGGAAAAAATAAACTATGTCAAGATAAAATTGCCCGACGGAGATTTCTTGATTTTGGGAAAAGACAGGCTTGATGTAGTGAATATTGATTATAAAATTGTGGAAGAATTAAAGGGAAAAGATTTGGTTGGAATTGAATATGAGCAGCTTTTTGACATAAAAGAGTTGAGGAACGGCAAGTCGCATAAAGTTATTCCTGCGGATTTTGTTTCAACGGAAGAAGGAACGGGAATTGTTCACACTGCGGTGATGTACGGGGAAGATGATTATAATTTGGGGATGAAATTCAATCTTCCCGCGATTCACACCGTCGGAGAAGATGGGAGATTTTTGAACATCGTTCCAAAATATGCCGGCAGATTTGTCAAGGAAGCTGAAATTGACATAATAAAAGAATTGAAGGAAAGAAAATTGCTTTTTAAAAAAGAAAAAATAACGCACTCTTATCCTTTTTGCTGGAGATGCTCAACCCCCCTGCTTTATTACGCGGTTAACTCCTGGTTTATACGCGTGAGCGAATTTAGGGAAAAACTTGCAAAATACAACAAAAAAATAAATTGGATTCCGGAGCACATTAAGGAAGGAAGATTTGGAAATTGGATTGAGGGAGCAAAAGATTGGGCATTGTCAAGATTTAAATTCTGGGGGACTCCGCTTCCGGTTTGGAAATGTTCTTGCGGAGAAATAATGGTTATTGGAAGCGTCAAAGAGTTGGCGGACAATTCCACAAAAAAAATCAATGAAAAAGAAATGGATTTGCATAAGCCATGGATTGACAAGATAAAAATAAAGTGCAGGGAATGCGGAAAAGAAATGCCAAGAATTCCCGACGTGATTGATTGCTGGTATGATTCCGGAGCGGCGAGTTTTGCCCAGTTTCATTATCCCTTTGAAAATGAAAAATTGTTTGAGAAGCATTTTCCGTACAGCTATATCTCCGAGGCGATAGACCAGACGAGGGGCTGGTTTTACACTTTGCATGTTCTTGGAGTTTTGCTTTTTAACAGCAATGCATACCAAAATGTGATTTGCGCAGGGCATGTGGTTGATGAGAAGGGGGAGAAAATGTCCAAGTCAAAAGGGAATATAATTGTCCCGGACGAAATGATTAAAAAATCCGGCGTTGATGCAATAAGGCTGCAGTTTTTCATGACAAATCCCGGAGAGCCGAAAAGATTTTCATTTAATCTGATGATGGAATCGGTAATTCCATTTTTGACCATATTATACAATTGCAATAATTATTACAATCAATTGGAAAAGCTGGGGGACACCCCCTTTGCAAAACCCCAAAAGAAGCTAAAAAAGTTAATTGAAGACGAATGGATTTTATCGAGGCTGAATTCAATTATTTTGGAAGTCACGAATGACTTGGAAAAATATTCCGTCGATACTGCATTCAAGAAAATATCAGATTTTACAATGAATGATTTTTCAAGAGGTTACATAAAAATAACGAGAGACAGAGATGACAACAGGGAAATTGTCGGCGAGGTTTTGGAAAAAATTTCTTTGCTGCTTGCGCCGTTCGCGCCTTATATAACAGAATACATCCACGGCAATTTTGAAAAAAAATCCGTTCACCTTTCAAGCTGGCCAAAAGCCGACAAGAAAAAAATTGATAAGAAATTGGAATCGCAATTCAGTTTTGTTTTGAAAATAATTGAAAAGGGTTTGATGGAAAGAGACAAAGCGCAGATTGGATTGAGATGGCCGTTGAAATCTGCAAAGATTCTTGCCCATCTTACCCCTGAATTTAAAAAAGGTTTGGAAAGTGAATTAGAAAATATAGTTAAAAATCAATTGAATGTTAAAGAGTTAGAATTAGAATGGTCTTCAATACGCGATGTTGATATTCTTCTTAATGTTGAACTTGATACTAAAATGACGCCGGAACTTGAAGCAGAAGGTTATGCGAGGGAAATTGCAAGGCAAGTTCAAGGATTTAGAAAAAATCTTGGACTTGAAAAAAAGGACGAGATTGAACTTTTTGTAATAACCGAAAAAAATCTTGCAAAAATTCTTGAAACACAGAAAGATTTTCTTAAAAACAGGACGAATTCGACGAAAATCGAGTTTGTTGCAACCGAAAAGGGGGAAATTGAGGAAACATTTAAAAATATTATTGATTTTAAAGTGAAGGATAAAAGGGGAAGGCTGGCAATTAAATATAAATAGTTACCATCTAGTAGTCCTTTTGATTTACTCTTTTATCATAACAAACTTTAAAAGTAAAATAAAATGGAGAATATGAGATGATAGTTAAAGAAGAATTTTTAAGCAGATTGAGAAAAATATTTGATCTGAATCTTTATGAAGTCAAGGTTTGGACCGCTCTTTTGTCGCGGGGAACTTCAACGGCGGGGGGGCTTAGCAATATTTCCGATGTTCCACGAAGCAGAACCTATGATATTCTTGAAAGTTTGGAGAAAAAAGCCGATAAAATTTGTGGCGTTGAAGCCGGACGAGGTGATAGAAAGGGTGAAGAAAAATCTCGTTAAGGATGCGCATGACCGGACGAAGAGGCTTGAGACTCTCAAGAGCGATGAGGTTTTGGAGGAGCTCAACACTATTTTTACACAGGGAATAAAATTTGTTGAGCCGACGGATTTGTCCGGCAGCCTGAAGGGAAGGCAGAATATTTACAACCAGCTTGACATGATGGTCCGAAATGCTGAGAGAAGCGTTACAATTGTGACGACAAGAGAGGGATTGAACAGAAAGATGGAAGCGCTTTTGCCGAGTTTTGAGAAGGCAAAAAAAAGGGGAGTAAAAATAAGAATTGCTGCGCCCGTTGATGCCAACAATATAAAAGTTGCAAGAGAATTGAGGAAAGTCGCCGAGGTTAAAAGCATGGAAAAAATGAGGGCGAGATTCACAATCATTGATTCAAATCAAGTTTTATTCATGCTTCTTGACGACGAGAAATTCCATCCAAACTACGACACCGGCGTTTGGATAAACACCGAATTTTTCGCGCAGGCATTGGAGCAGCTTTTTGAATTGGCTTGGAAAGATATGAAAAGCGTGAAGTAAAGATGGTAAAAAGAAAAGAGCCTCCTTATGCGCTATCTTATGGGACGGCAGTAATTCTGGCATTATTTTTAGATTATTTCTACATTAACAAATTCAATTTAAATTCAACACTTCATGTTGCAATATTCAATTTGAACCTTGCCTCTATTGTGAAAAAGTCAGGAAAAAATTAAACGAGCTCGGAATCAAATACGAAAAAATTGAAGTTCCAAGAGACGGGAACTCTGAGATAAGAAAAGAGCTTTTTAAAAAATCCGGGGTTTTTACGGTTCCTGTAATAAAAATTGGAAATTTTTATCGGGGCGAATCTGCCGAGATAATAAAATTCATTGACGAAAATTTAGCATGATTAATATTATAAACTATTTTCTTCCTTTAGAATTATGAAACGTTCATTTATATCATTAATAATCGCTTTGGCAGTTTCGGGATGTTTTGTTCAAAAATCTGCGGATTCTTTTGCAATTTTTCCCGAAGAATATAATGGAAAAATCTTTGAGAGGGTTTCCGGAAAATTAGAAAATATAATAAATCCTGAAACCAGGCAATTATTTTTCAACGAGTATTTTTGCATGGAAAAAGAATGCAGTCAAACCGGCAATTACGCCGTTTTGATAAAATATCTGGATTGCGGAGATGTAAAAAAGCCGGTAAGCCTTTATGACGCAAAAACACAAACTCTTTATTTTTATGCAGGCAATAGATTTCAAAAAGTTGTGGAAAAAAAGTCAATAAAAAATCCCGCCATTGTGCCGCAAAATCAAAACTGCGGAAAAAATTAAAAAATAAAAATAGTTATCTTTCCATGACTGCCAGGACCGCTCCGACCAATGTTGTCACAACAACAACCCATCCGACAATCATTGCAAGAACGTTGCCTCCAAGCCACCAAGGAAGCGTCAATGCGCCTGCAGTTCTTCCAGCCCCCGTCATGCTAAAGCCGACTGCCAACGAGACTAAAACGCCCGTAAGCCATACGACGAAGTTCAAGACTTTTCCCGCCTGTTTATTTTTTGCCATCTAACACCTCCTTTCAGCTTTTTGCATTTGCAAAAAGATGCCTGCGAAAAATTTTAAATTTTTCAGCCCGAGTCAAAGACACAAGAATTGTTTAAATATGTTTTGTCAATCTGAAAAAATAAAAATAAAAAAATAAAAAAGCGAAGTTAATTTCTTGCCAAGTTAAACACGTGCTTAACCGCAACAATTATCGTTGAAGGCACGAAGATTAACAGCAATGAATCAAGGATTGACGCCGCGTAGGGAATGTTTCCCATCACATTGCCTCCAAGCGCGCTTGCGAGTATCAAAACAGCTCCCGATAACAAGAACGGCATGACTTCCTTCTCCGTAACATTAAGCAGCCCCACTACAAGCCCGACCGCCACCAGAAGCATCGTCCATGTTTGAGACATCGGACCAATAACTCCCAAAACCACCGCAAGAACAACTCCCGCTAGAAACGCCCAACTTCCAATAACCATTACATTTTTTGTTTTCACCATCTAATCACCTCCTTTCAACTCTTCTATTTTCAAAAGATGACCGCGAAAAACTTAAAGTTTTCCAGCCTCAATCTTTTATATAACAGATAAAAATAATTTAAATATGTTTGGATTGCTCACATTTTTTTCAAAACATTTATTCCGAGAAGATTCAATGAATTTTCCATAACTTGCATGAACGATTGAACCAACCTCGCCCTGAATGATTCATTTTCAGAATTCAAGACGGGACATGCATGATAAAATTCATTGAATTTTTGCGCCAACTCGCGGGAATAGTTTGCAATTGTCGACGGGCTTTTATTTTTTCTTGCGTTTGAGACAATTTCCGGAAATTGCGAGAGAACTTTTACAAGATTTATTTCCCTTGCGTCAAGATTGCTTGTTTTAATTTTGGAATTTTGTTTTTTCGCTTTTTTTAAAATGGAGTTTGCTCTTGCGCAACTGTAAAGAAGATACGCCCCCGAGTCTCCTTCAAAATTCAGCGATTCATTTTTGTCAAAAATTATATTCTTGTTTGCCCCCTGCTTCAACATGGAATATTTTATTGCCGCGACGGAGATGATTAATGAGCGGTTTTCCAATTCTTTTTCTGAAATTTTTTCACCGCGCTTTTTTATTTCGCTTTTTGCATGATTTTTCATTTCTTTTATAAATTCGGAATAAAGAATATTATCTCCGGTTCGCGAAGACATTTTTCCCGTCGGCAATCTGACAAGCCCGAATGTCAGGAAATCGTAAATTTTTCTGCTTGTCAATTTCATAATTTCAAGCGTTTTAATCAATTGCTCAAAATGCAATCTCTGCTCCTCGGCGACCATTACAAGATATTCATTCGCCCCGTATTTTTTTATTTTTTTTTCCGCAAGAGCCAAATCTTTTGCAGAATACAAAACCGTGCCGTCGCTTCTTAGAAGAATCCAAACACCCAATCCCGAATCTTTGAAATCCATGATTATCGCCCCGTCGTCTTTTTTGGCAATTCCTTTTTTCAGCAATTCAAGCGAAATTTCTCCGGCTCTTTTTTCAACTTCGCTTTCAAAAAAATAAACGTCAAATTTTGTGTTAAGTTCCCTGTAAATTTTTTTCCAAGAGTCCATTGAAAGTTTTCTTGTTTTTTTCCAAAGTTCGTTCAGTTTTTTGTCTTTCTTGCCTTCAAGCTTCCTGTTTATTTCATTAACTTCTTTCTGCAAACTTTCATTCTTGGCCAATTTTTTCACCGCTTCCGCATAAATTGAGGCAAACCATGATTCATCCTTCCTCAATTTTTCCCCCGAATGATATTTTTGATAGCACCAAATCCATTTTGCGACATGCATCCCTGTGTCGCCGGAATAATTTGCCCTTATTACTTTATTCCCGCAGAATTCCAAAATTCTTGAGATGCTCTCCCCAAGCGACGTTCCGCGGATATGCCCGACATGAAATGCCTTGTGCGTGTTTGGCTGTGAAAATTCAACAACAATTTTTTTATTTTCCTTTTTATTTGGCTTTCCAAAATTTGCCTTTTTCTTCAGTATCTCTGAAATTGTTTCTTTGGCAAATTTTGCCTTGTCGGCAAAGAAATTTACGTAGGCTCCGGCGACTTTTGTTTCTTGAAAATCTTTTTCTGATGCAATTTTATTCCTTATTTCAACTGCAATTTGATTTGGATTTTTCCCAAATCTTGATGCAAGAAAAAAACAGGGAAATGAATAATCTCCCATTTCTGGAGACGGCGGTATTTCTATAATTTTGGAAATTTCATTTTCAGTCAAATGGATTTTTTTTCCGTCAAGAATTTTCTTTATTGCTTTTGCGATAACTTCTTTCATTTCATTGAAAATTAAAACAAGATTATAAATTTTTGTAATAAAAAAGCTTTGTTTAAAAATTCTAAATCTGCTTTGACTTATTAAACGAGATAAAATTGACTCACTCGCAATGCTCGTTCGCTTATTCCCCCCACCCGCCCCACCAACACGGAGTGATAACTTGAATTCGCCAATTATTATTAAACTAAAACTCCCCACTATAAATTTTTTTCATTATCATTTTTTGAAAATCAACGAAAAATCTTGGTGAAGCCTGATTTTGAGGAATTAATAAGCGAGCCGGATGCGAGCGGCTTATCTCTTGGAAATATTTTTAAAGAATAAATGCCTGAACGATTTATGAAAAAAAGCAAAAAAGGAATTAAGTTTATTTTTAATTTATCAAATCGCCTTTCTTATACGCTGATTGCGATTTTTGTTTTGGCGATTGTCGGGGTGGGAGTTTATGCTTCAACATATGCTAATGCAAACGGTGTTGGGCATGATTTTACAGAATTAAAACCATGTTCTAATGGAGAGACATTGAAAATGGTTAGCGGAGTTTGGGGTTGTGCGGCAGGAGGAAGTTCATACCCTGACATAACAGATGTTAATGGAAAAGTCGGCATCGGGACGACGAGTCCGACAGCAAAATTAGATATACTGGGAGGTTCCTTAGGAACAGTTGATACAAATGAACTTGAATTAGCGCGTTTTAGAGGCACGACAAATAATGCCGACCTTTTGCGTTTTTTCTTAGACCGCGAAGGTGCAGGTGGAGACTGGACGACGGCCGTGCATAAGATACAACGTCGTGTTGATGTTACTGATATGGGATACATAGAATTCGGCGATTTTAATGATGACCTTATCACTTTTGGCGAAGGAACAACAGAGTATATGAGGATAGATGGTTCCGGCAACGTCGGCATAGGGACGACAAGTCCAACACAAAAACTGGATGTGAATGGGAATGTGAAAGCAACTTCATTTACAGGAATAACCTTGGCGAACTTGCCAGTAGGTTCCGTTGCAGGATATTGTAACTCGAATTACTTTGCTCAGGGGATATATGCACCAGCTGTTCAGTCTGGTGCCTATTGTGCTTGTCAGAGTGGGTGGAAATACTTGGGATATAACTGCATTAAAACTTAGTCATAAATAAAAAACTATCGTGCTGAATCCGCCTGTTTTTCCGCATCGTTTCTTTTCTTTATGGCGAAGCTCTCCCCGTTGT
>CAYZEG010000006.1:0-14721 GCA_964477635.1 Candidatus Woesearchaeota archaeon
GAAAGATTAATTTTTTTGGAAGAAATGATTCGCGAGTGCCCGAAGCACAAGTCTTCCGAAAAAATGCTGGCGAATCTCAAAACAAGATATATTAAATTAAAGGCAAAAATTGGAAGGCAGGAAAAAACAAGGAAGTCTGGAAAATCGTCAAGGCAGGGAATAAAAAAAGAGGACATGCAGGCGGTGATTGTCGGTTTTGCAAATTCTGGAAAATCATCTTTAATTTCAGTGTTGACAAAGGCATCTCCGGAAATCAGCCAATATCCCATTACGACGAGAAGACCCGAAATAGGAATGATGCCATATTCGGGAATGAACATACAGCTTGTTGAAATTCCAGCCATAAAATCGGAATATTATAACAGGGGAATTGTCCACACGGCAGATGCCATTTTATTTTTAGTGGATAAAATGGAGCAAGTTGATGAAATAAAAAAAGAAGTTGGAAAAACTGTTGGGAAGCAGATGATTGTCTTTAACAAATCGGACTTGCTGACTGAAGAGCAAAAAAGAAAAATTTCATCCGGTTTGCAAAGCAAGAAATATGATTTCATTTTGATTTCCGCAAAAACAAAAGACGGAATAGAAAAATTAAAAGAAAAAATTTTCAAGAGCTTTGACAAGCTGAGAGTTTACACCAAGGAGCCTGGAAAAAAACAAACCGACAAGCCGACGATTCTTGAAAAAGGAAGCACTGCAAAAATTCTTGCCGAAAAGATTTTGCATGGATTTTCGCAAAGAGTCAAGGAAACAAAAATCTGGGGTCCCAGCTCAAAGTTTCCCGGACAAAAAGTCGGCTTGAATCACGAATTGAAAGACATGGACATTGTTGAGTTCAAGACAAGATAAATTAATTATAAATTACATCAAATTGCCTGAAAATTTCACCGGTATTTTTAACTAAAAGAGGGATGTTCATCATAAAATCGGAAACTTTTAACAAGCCCTCACCTACAAAAATCCGCCCGTCATTGACAATGACCGCTTCTGGAATTTCAAGAAAATTTCCCATTCCTTTTTTCTGTTCTAGAATGGTTCCGGGCGATGAACCCAAAAAAGGGATATAAGCGCAAAGCGCCTCGGTTTCTTCCAGATTGTCTCTTAATTTATAGGATAAAAAATCTTTTCCGGTTTGGGCAAAAAGAACGTATTTGAAAAAGCCGTCGTCGATTTTTTTAATGGATGAAAGGGCTTCTTTTTTTCTGGAATCCATGTCCAAGTCCATTATTTTATAGTAAAAACCAGCATTGCCCATATATGTCCCGATGACCACCGAATCAAATCCCATGCTTTCAAGTTTCATGATTTAAAGAAAAAATAAATATTTTATGGCGTTGAGAACAAATTAAAATCATAATGTATTTTTAATTTATTGATATAATCCAAAGACCTTCCGGGATGATTTTTTTTAATGCCTTCTATTAATTGGTTCAATTTTTTTCTGGTTTTTTCCGGAAGGGCGATTTGATGATGGTCCAAATTAAAATTAAGTTCAACGCTTGTTCCATCAATCTCCCTGCAATAACTTGCCATCTCCTTTTCTTCAAACAATTCATTGTCATAGTCGGGAGTTTTTTCTCTTCTTCTGGCATTTAATTCTTCTTCCCCTATTTTAAGAGCAAGCCCTTGAAAAAAAGGCATCCAATCGTCTTGTTCCGTGTCCAATCTTTTATCTCTGTATAAAAAAGCGCACCAATCTTTGGGCGGAAGTCCCGCCCTCCAGCGAAAAGCATGGGTATAATTCTGACCGTCATAAATGTCTTTTAATGAAACTATTCTGCTGCGAAGCTCGTCGGAACAGGAAGAAAAAATAACCGGCGCTAAAAGGCACAAAAGCAGATTTCGGGGTTTAATTCTCATTTCCAATCTTATGTTTTTTAATTTTAAAAAGTTATTTGTCTTAAAGAGCTATCTTCTATTATCCCGCCTTGAACTATCTAAATCTGTCTTTGGAAAAAATTTCAACGCAGCCGTGATTTCTTCGGGATGGGCAACGCCGTCCCCATTCCCATTAATTGGATTTGAATCAATTTCCAAGCAAGTATTTGTTAATTCTTTTTGACTATAAAACTCCACCCCTCCTCTTTGAGGATGCCTTTTTTTTCTAAAATTATATTCTTCAGCTCCGATTTTTTCTCTGGCAAGTCTAAGAAATGACGGCCAAATATTATTAACATTATTCCCAAATAGAAAAAAACATATTTTATCTCGATACTGAAATATCGTTCCAATAGGATAACTTTCAAATCCTTTCGGAGTTTTTTCCAGATGCGCAAAATCCTTTTCGTACAAATTCTCGGCATAATTTTCCAAATCGCTTCTGGGAATGCCAACACAACTGGAAACGGATAAGGAAGTCAAGCAAGCTAATGCCAAATTTCTCAACCTATTCATAAGTCAAATTCAAACGAAGAAAATCTATTTAAATTTTTTTCTTATCGGCGCAATTATCTTTTCCAGCTCTTCCGCAACCGCCTTTTTCAAATCAGTGGGATGAAGCTTTCCTTGAGCATAAATTCTCTCAAGTTCGGAATAATTTTCAATAGAAATGTTTCCGCCAAATTTGTCTGGGCGTTTTATCCTCATTTTGTCTGTTCTTGGAAAAATTATCAATTTTGAAATTTGCAAAATGGGATTGTCTTCAACTTTTTTTTCAGGGCAATATGCCGCCATTATGTTTTTTTCAATTTCCTCTTTTGAATCTGTGACAGAAATCCCGCTTCCGGCCATGCTTTTTGACATTTTATTTCCCGACCCTTTTAGCGAAGTTATAAGCGGGGTGTGCATCGCAACAAAATTATGCTTCAAAATTCCGGCCATGTCTTTCCCCATCATGTGAATTTTTCTTTGTTCAAGCCCCCCAAGAGCAACATCCGCGCCAAGATATTTTATGTCGGCAATTTGCATAAGCGGATACCACATCTGGGAAATTGTGGCATTTTCAGAATCCCTTGCAACTTCCTGCATGCTTCTCAAACCCCGGTTTATCGTCGAGTGTTGTGCAAGCCTCATGGCATCAAACTGATAGTCTTTCTTGAATTCAAAATTACTTCCAAGAATTACTTCTGCCTTAAGTCCAATCGCCTTTATTGTTTTCTTCCATGACTCAACTTCTTTTTTGATTTTTGCTTCGTCCCCTTTCCTGTTAAGCAGAGCATGAATGTCTGCAAGCAAAACCTTTACCTTGAACCCCGCTTTTTGCAAATCCATTAATTTTGTTATTGTCACAAAATGTCCAAGATGCATGTCTCCGGAAGGTTCATATCCGCAATAAACAACCGGACTTTTCTTTTTTTTAAGAAGCAAAATCAAATCTTTCTCGGAAATTATCTCTGCCATGTTTCTTTTTATCAATTCCAATTTGTCGTCAAAATTCATCATTTTAGAGAACAAAAATAATTATTAAATGTTTCCGTACAATAATCTTTTTATAGAGTCTTAATCAAAAAAAAGAATGAATATTAATAAAATTACAGAAATAATGAATAGGAATCCAAGAAAAATATTGGATAAATCTGAATGTTATTTGCTTTATGAAGCGGGAATTTTTGGCAATAAGGCATTAACTTGGAAATCTTATGATGAAATAATAAAAAGTGGGTGGAGGGATGGTGTTTGCATGCGTTCAAAAAAAGGCGTTGCAAGAAAGGAAGTAAGATACAATCTAAAATTAGAAGAAGTTCCTGAGCACATAAGGCAATTCAGAGAATTGGGAATCGCAGAAAACATGATAGGATTTAATCAAAGCATGCCGGACGAAAAGTTGATAATTCAGGGAGAGGTTATGTATCATAACGGCCTGTTTTGGCTTCTTTATTCTAATGTGAAAAAACCAATGAATCGGGCGCTTGCTGAAAAAAGCGAAGAACTAAATGGAAGATGCGCGCAAAAAACGCTAATAAGAAATATGAATTTTGATAGTTACGCTGATTTGGAGAAATTGCTTGAAACATTTCCAACAAGCGTTGTTGAATTCAGCACATACTCAATTCCCGTCGGCAATAGGGCAATAACCGGAAGGGACACTGTTTTTTGGGAAGTTAGAAATTATTAATTAGGAATCTCATGAAAAATGCTCGTTGAAATTTTTTTATTTTTGTTCCTGGGGATTGTCTTCGGAACCTTTACAGGACTCGCTCCGGGAATACACATAAATCTTGTCGGAGCAATTTTGGTTTCTATGTCCTTTTCTGTTTTTGCTCCCGTAAATCCAATTTACCTCGTTATTTTCATCGTTGCCATGGCAATCGCGCATTCCTTTGTTGATTTTATTCCTTCAATTTTTCTCGGTTGTCCCGACGCTGAAACGAGCCTGTCAGTTCTCCCGGGACACGAAATGCTAAGGGAGGGAAAAGGCTATGAGGCGGTAATGCTGGCAAATTACGGCGCTATTTCGGCAACAATAATGCTTCTGTTTTTGTTTGTTCCATTAATTTTCTTAATCCCAAAAATTTACAGTTTTATAGAAAGGATAATTCCCCATTTGCTTGTTTTAATGGTGATTTTTATGATATTTTCAGAAAAGGAAAAAACTTCGGCATTTATTGTATTTTTAATTTCCGGAACTCTTGGTTTAATTGTTCTAAATTTTAACGGATTAAATGAGCCGCTTCTCCCATTATTAACGGGGCTTTTCGGCGCCTCAACATTGCTGATAAGTCTAAAGGCTAAAACAAGCATGCCAAAACAGGAAATAACAAAGCCAAATGAAAAATTAATGAAGCCATTGTTTGGTTCTGTAATCGCCTCGCTGGTTTGCGGTTTCCTTCCGGGGCTCGGCGGGGGGCAGGCGGCGGTGATGGGAAATTTGATTTCAAAAACAAACAAGAAGGGTTTTTTGATTTTGCTTGGAGCGACAAATGTCCTGGTAATGAGTTTTTCATTTATCGCATTATATGCAATTTCAAAAACAAGAACCGGCGCGGCCGCCTCAGTCAATGAGATAGTCGGAATTCCGAGCATTAATTTATTAATCATGATGATGTTCGTGATTTTAATTTCAGGAATTATTTCATTTTTCATTGCAGAAAAGCTTGCAAGAATTTTTTCTTCAAAAATGGAAAAAATAAACTATTCTGCATTGTCAATAATCACGCTGTCTTTTATTTCAATTATTGTGCTGATTTTTTCTGAAATTTTGGGATTTGGCGTCTTCATTGTTTCGGCGTTGACGGGAATATATTGCCTTTCATTTAATGTGAGAAGAACGAATATGATGGGCTGCCTGCTTCTGCCGACGATAATTTTGTATTTGTTTAAATAAAATAAATATTTTTCATTTTGCCTCGTTTCCAAGAAACTCCGGAGGAGAATTGTTTTATTTTTCTGCAATCATAGAGACAAAGGGAGGTTCTCCCTCAAAAAATTCATTCCAATAAGGATTATTCTCTTCTTCAGGATTTAACAGCACTCTTTGCCATCTAAATTGTGAAAATCCGGCTCTCCTAAATGCTTCTTCATAAGTTTTCGGATTTAAATAAAAATTAATTATAGGATTATTCATGCCCTCTAAAGTATATATCACTTTTCCCCCTTCAATATTTCCAGACATTTCTTTCTTGAACCCATATTTTGCATATTTGGTTCCATTAAACGTTTCGAATGGATTGTTATTAAATCCTATAAATTTGCCTTTCTCTTTTAAATGAGAGGATATTGATTTGCAATAGTCCACTGCTTCTTCCAAACTTTGAGGATAACTTAGAATATAAGATCCTACTGCAAAATCTAGATTTCCTTCTCCTGGAAAGTCTTGCATAAAACTCCGAACATATTCTATTTTTCCTTCATATCCTTTATTTTTTTGCCTTGCTAAATCTATAAAATCTTGCGCTCCATCAACTCCTAAAACATGAGAGGCGCCAAGATCTATTAATGCCCTGGAATAAATTCCCTCCCCGCATCCCGCATCAAGAATATTTTTTTCTCGAACATCTCCCAATAAAGAAAATAAAGTGAATTTTTCAACTTCTGTGCGAAAAGGAAATATTCCTTTTGTGTGTTCGTACTCGCTTGCAGTATAAGTAATGTCTCTTCCCATAATAAGGCATATCCGATTAGTTTAAAAAAATTTATATTCTTTTATCCATACATTGCCGCCTTCAATAAAAAATCCAATAATTATTCTTCATGTCTAAAATTTCAAAAATTTTCAAAACCACTTCTTCAGCGCTTCCTGTTTCTCCAGTTCCTTTCCAAAAAAATCAGCAACCTCTTCTAAGGGAGGTATGTTTGTCCGGGATTCTTCATCATAAAAACCGTCAATGAGTGTTTCTTTCACGAATCCTCGAAATAAAACATCATAAAAATAAGGATAATGGACACAAGAATTAGAAATTGTAAAATATTCATCTTTTTTTTGGCGGATTCTTTCCAAAGAATTCAAAGACCTTTGTCTTTTTAGATTTGGATTGTTTTCGTGCATCTGCCTATACTATAATGGATTTCTTGAAGCAACCGAGCGTATCTTATGCCCTTCAAATCTTTTATAAGGCGCATCAATTAAAATGACATGAAGTTTTTTTGTGCTCAGATCAAAATATAAAAAATCTGCCATGTCTAAAAAATTTTTTAAAATTTCTTTTGGAAGCTCTCGAACAGAACGGGTGTCATTCCAGACCATTTTCAAAACCATTTTTTCAAAGCCTCTTGTTTCTCCATCTCTTTTCCAAAGACGCTGTCAATATATCTCTTGATAAGCTCAAGATTTTGCTTCAAGTATGGTGAAACATTATATTTTTGCGCAAGTTCTATTGCTGGTTCAAGATATTTTTTTATTCCCCCCTCATTAACGGTGAAAATAATTTTCCCATTGCAAGCAGTGCAAGTTCCTGAAAGCGGAGGCCTTCTTAAAATTTCATTGCATTCAACGCATCTGAAGGATTGCGTCGAAAATCCTCTTAAGTTTCCTTTCATGTCTTTGATGAAATGCCTGTCTATCACAAGTCTTGCAGTATCTGAAGTGTCGGCCGCCCTGATTTTTTCAACCAATCCCATTTGATGCGCAAGTTTTTCCTGCATTGTTGCAAGAGATTTATAGGAAGAGCATACAACCCCTTCATTGATATTTGAAGTGCCATGAGTAAAACCGACGCCGGTAAAATAATCCTTCCCTTCCTTTAAAGCCATTTTTACATTTGGAATTTTTATTTCAGAAGAATGTTTCCTTTGTTCGGCAAGGCGATAAAGGCTTAATGGATATTTGGATGTCAGCTCAAAATCTAAAATCTGGTCGTCAACTTCTCCCGCATCAATTTTGCCATTCAAAACAAGCGGAGCATCTTGCGTTCCTCCTCGGTGTTTTGGCAAAAACGCCAATGAAAAATTCAAGAGGACATCGAGCAAAAGCATTACCGCCGCTTCATCTCCGTCGCAATCTCTTCTTACTGCGGCGTGCATGTACGGACTTGCCAGAACGCCTTGAGTGTTTGAAAATCCGATTATTCTGCATATTACGCCGGCGCAATTATGTGGAGCCATAAAAACGCCAAGCTGCCCGATAAGGTCTTCTTTTTTTCTTAAATTATAAAAAGATTTTACTCCGTAAAATTTTTCCAGCAAGTCATCAATGAAATTGCTTATCTTTATGAAAACATCGTCTGCCCTTTCATCGGGCGAATCTTCAGATGAAGGAAGAATAATGTCATGAGGTTTAAGTTCCAGAATTTGTTCCTTGTCAACAAGCTTCTTTCCAAAAGCGTCATGAGTATATCCTATTTGCCTTAGTTTTTCCACGCTTGCCGAAATTTCATTTGGCTTGAAAGCGACAAGTGGCAGTTCAGTCGCATCATATCTTATCGTCCCGTCCTTGTTAACTTGAAGGTCATACATCGCCCGCAAAATTCCTTTTTCAATATGTTCCACATTATGCTCCGAATTAAAAGTTCCCCTTACACCCTTGATTAAAGCGGGAATTTCAGAAGCAGAAAGTCCGAGTTTTTCAACAGATTTTTTGAAATAATGATTTGCATCAATTGAAACATTTGAGAAGGGCTGTCCTTTCTGATGAATCTCGCAGATAGTTTCATAGGAATTTCTGCAGTCATAGCAGAAAAAAACCTTGTTGGTTTTTAAGTTGCAATTTTCACATAAAGGATAAATTGTTTCTTTTGCGCATTGCGGGCATTTGAAAGATGAAAAAGTGCTTTGAACTTTCCCGACTTCCACGGTGGCATTCAAGCTTCTTAATCTTCCGCCTTCAGCTCCGACGGGAAAAAGAAGATTCGGGCTTCCGATAAGTTTTCTTAGCTTGGCTTTTTCCGGCCTTCCCATTCTTGCGCCTATAAAATCTCCCGCCTTGTCTTTTATTTCAAATTCGGAAAAACCATTTATAATTTCCAAAACGCTTTTTTCAGAACTTAATTTTTCAGAATTCAATGCGTCTTTTATGGAAAAATTTTCTGAATCCAAAACAGATGCGTCAATTCCAAGGTTGGTCAAAAGCGCCTTGCTGTTTTCTTCCGACAATATGACATTTTCTATGATTAATTCATGCTCTACTCCCAGAAGTTCCAACGCCCTTTTGCCGTGTGAAAATTTTTCTTGTTCGCCTTTTGTATAAGGCAGAATTATTTTTCCGGAAAGTTTTGCATGCCTCATCCATTCCACCAATGCAAGCAGTTCATTTTTTGAAATTTCCGTCCAATAAAAAATAAATTTCGGATGCAGCGGAAGATTAAAGTTTCTGCTTATTTCAACTGCCGTTTCAAAAGAGATTTTGAAGGGATTTGTTTCTTTCGCAAATTCTGCGTCCTTTTCTTCCAACTCAAGATGCCACCATTCTTCAACATAACCTGGTTTTAAAAGAACAGAATTCCTGTTTGCAACGTCGCTGAATGGAAAAAGAATGTCTCCCAGATAAATAATTTCCTCAACATTATTATAAATTTTTTTCGCCTCGCCCCCGTTGGTTAATTTTCTTACGCTTCCGTTAAAAAGTTTGACAATCGGTCCGTCAATCATGTCGCATGAAGTTACTGCGCAGCCTTTCGTTGGTTTTTCAAGTTTCATCTGCGTTCCTATCGCAATAAACCCGTCTGTTATCGTCATTGTCGCAGGATGCACGGAAGCTGCGCTGAATCCGCTCGTTCTTCCCCTTCCGTATCTGAATCTGAATGCGCCGCTTCTGGAAGGATGTCCAAACACAGGCCTTCCAGCAACCAAATCGTTGATGTACGTCGGAGAATTTTCTTTTTTTCCCTTGTCTCTTTTTTCATGAAGCTCAATATATTCTTTTAGAAAATCAAAACCTGTTGCATTGAATCCTTTTTTTTTGACTCCATTTAATAATCTGAACCCCTTTGCCGCTTTCTGCGCAAGTCCTTCAGAAAAAATAAGGCACATTCCTCCGCGAACAAAATTAGTTTCAATCCTCTCCAAATTTTTATAATTGGAAACCTCAATTTTTCCTGTAGGATCCCCTGAAATTTGAATTGGAATATTCCTCGCAAGAAATGCCATCTCCTCCTCCGTTGGAAAATATTGGAGATTGGTTACCCTTTCATGATAATCTGTATTTTCAGTTACATATCTTTTAATTTCCTCTTCAGTGGGGTCATATTTTTCAAAGCCAAACATCTCCCTGAGATAATCAATAAGCATAAGCGCAACACAGCTTGCAGTGGTTCCGGCGCTCCTTATCGGTCCTGAAAAATAAGCGACCAAATATTCCTTTCCTTGCCTTGTCTTGCCTATTTTCAATTCGGTAAATCCTTCAATTGGGCTGGAAACAACCCCTAAAGTAGTATAGGCAAAACCGATTCTTATTCCGGCATCCATTGCCTGCAGCATTGAATCAAATTTGCAAAATTTTTGCTTTGCAACTTCTTCGGCAATTTTGAAAACAACGGCAGTGTCCAATTTTCCGTATTCCTTTTCAAGTTCCAAAATTCTTTCGGCAATTCCCGAACCGTTCATTTGAGGATAAATAGTTGCAATTAACCCTGTAACTTTTTCAGCCATGGACATTGCAAGGGGAATTTCAACTTTGTCGGCGGGATCAAATCCCTTTTTCCTCGCCTCCTCTGCGACAGCGTAGGCAATTCTTATGTTCTTTTCAAAATCTTTGAAATATTCTAAAGTATTCATTATGCAAAAATCCAGTTTTTATTTTTTTATAGGTTTTGCAGAGGAGGTATTCCTCTGCTTTTCAAATTTAATTCTTCAATTTTTAAAAAATTTCTGTAACTTTCATGAACCTCGGACAAAGGAGAAATGGTTTCATTTAAAAAAACCTCGGGATCTATATGCTTGAATTTTCTTTTGAAAAAAATTTCAGAATTGGAAATCTGCTCCGCAACTTTGAAATTTTTTAATGAATTCAAATCGCTCGTTATCTCTGCATCTTTGCTTTTTATTAAAATATTTATGACATAATAATCAGTTTTGTTTAAATCATCCATGGATATTACCTCATTTCTCAAAGCTCTCTTTAAAATCTTTGAAAGCAGATGGTATCTCCCATTGGATTCGTTGCCGCTCCAATGTTCTTTTTGAAGTCGCATATATTCCCTCCCGAAAATTTCAGCCGAATTTTCTTCCGCGAAAACTATTTGCCCATTTATGTTTTTAAGTTCATTGAACAATACCTTTGCCATTAATTTTTTTCCCTCCAATTCCAATTCTCTTAAGGTATAATCAATCCTGTCCGCGCATAAAGATGGTTTATGCTTTTCCAGCAGGGAAAAATTTTCCAGAAAAGAATACTTGTTGTAGTCCTTGTCGTATTTTTGAAGAATCTGCGGAATTTCAGTTTTTTTTACAAACTCCAAATGAATTTTATCTTGATAGTTTTCTTCGCTGTTCTCCAAAACCCAGTCAATGACATGTGAAAATGCGGTGTGTGAAACATCATGAAGCAACCCCGCAATCTGCTCGTCCAAATCCGCTCCAAGTCTTCTCAATAAAATTAAAACGCCCACTGAGTGAGCATACCTTGAAAAAACTTTTCTGTGATGATATTCTTCCGGCAATCCAAATTGCGAAATTTCTTTTAGCCTTTGAATCGCCGAGGAATTTATCAATTCAATTAAAACTGGTTCGCCAATTTCTTCTTCTCCATAAACCAAATCATCTATCTTCATCAGGTTCTCCTTGAATGATATTTTTAGAATTCATGAAGTTCTTCTTTCCTTGAATTGCAATTTTATTATTGTTCATTTCTTCCCTCGTCGCTTTCATGAAAATCAAGAATTTTTACTGCCCTGGTTTTTAGATTAAATAACGGAACCTTGCAAAAATCAGGATTTGCCCCAACTTTTTCTTGGAAAGACGTGAGATTTTCCCAGCAGGTGCTTGACAAAGTAAGAATATTATTATAATAGGAAGCCGCGCCCTTGTGCAAATGCCCCGAAACAAAAATGTCGGGAACTTTTCTTATGAGCAATGGATCTTTATCAAATGGAGAATATTGAACCGAAGCGTGAGTTGGCGCAAGATGCCGATTTTGCAAAAGATAATGCATGATTCTGTCCGGAGAATTTATCGCATCTGTCATCGATAATTTTGGAATGTTATTGGCATAATAAAAATAGGAAAATCCGTGATACATTAAGACGTCAAAGCCTGAAAAGTCTTTTGTCGCGCCGATATTTATTATGGACGGGTTTGAAGCAAAGGTGATATTCTTCAAAGCATAAAGCGGCCAGGTGTATTTCTCATCCAAAATTGGTTGCGGTTCTGCGAGCCTGACGCAATCATGATTCCCGGGAATCATTATTATTTTAATATCACTTCTGATTTTTGCAAACAGTTCCGCCGCATGAGAATATTGCCCCTCTATATCTTTTATTTCCAAATCTTTTTCCTGATTTGGATAAACTCCTACGCCTGCAACAACATCTCCAACAATAAAAAGATATTTTATTTTTTCCGCCTCCGAAGTATTGGGAATTTTGCAATTAAGGTAATCTATGAATTTCAGGAAGCTCTTTTCCAAAAAAAGTTTGCTTCCAACATGAATGTCGCTGATAAAAACGGCATTTTCATCCAATAGGGAATGTTTTTTTTCTGGCAAAGCGGCATCCGGAAGATAAACTTCATTCGCAAAAAATATGTCTTTGTTCCCAGAACCCTTAAAACCGGCGACAGCATCCAGGCATAAATTTTCCGCCTTTTCATAAGCTTCCTTCTTATTTTGATTTATCAAAACTTTTATCCTCCCGGTTGAATCCTCGATTTCCATGATTATGTTTTTATTTTTTGTAACTTTTTTATCAAGAATCATCCCTATTATGGAAATTCCCTGTTTTCCTCCGGAAATTTTATTTATTGAAACCAAATTTGTAAGTTCTGGGCGTTCCTGCAAAAATCCCTTCAATTCTGAAAAACGATTTCTGAAATAATTTGTAAAATCGCTGACATTAAATTTTTTTCCTGGAGAAGCATGCGTCGTTATAATTTTCACTGCGCCCTCGTCCAAGATTTTTTCCCGCTCAAATAAGGTTGAAGACGAAATCTCTATGCTCAATCCAAGTTTTATTTTCAGATTTTGAATGCTCTCTTTTTGATTATCTGGAATTTTGGAAAAAAATTTGTCAATTGTGTCTCTGTGTTGAATAAAAATATTTTTTGTTATAATTCGCATGTTTGTATGCTCTTTTATTTTTTCAATTATCATCTTTGCAGAATCAATGTCTGTAGTTTCGCTAAAAAGATTGAGCGCCTCCTTGTCAATAAGCAAGCCGTTTTGCATGCAAAAACCAAGTATTTCTTTTTCCTTTAGGAAACTTGAAAATTTCTTGTTTTCTTTTTCCTCTAGGAAACTTGAAAATTCCCCCTTCTCTTTTTCCGCTGGAAAACATGAAAGTCCCAAATTTTCTTTTTTCTGAGTTGCAGTTCCTATATCCATATTTTTCTCCTAAGGAAACTTGAAAATTTCTTGTTTTCTTTTTCCTCTAGGAAACTTGAAAATTTCTTGTTTTCTTTTGAATCCATAATTATTAATTGTAATTTAATGAATTTTCGATAATTTCTTTGACTTTCTCAAGTATATTGCTTGAAATTGCCAGTTTAATCTCCCTCATTCTCCCGCCTCTTCCTTTAGATATGACTTTAACATTGATTATTCCAAGCATGTCAAATTCTTGAATGATATCAGAAACCCTTCTTTGTGTGAGAACTTCCACTTTGCGCCTAAGACACAAATCCTGATAATAGTTATAAACATCCCCTGTAAAAATTATGTCGCTTTTCTTCAAATCCCCATTTCTCCCAAGAAGAGTTTGAGGATTGTTGCTTTTTTGCGCAAGTTTAATGATTGAATATAAAACCATTTGAAATTGCTTCGGCTCCGATTTTACCACATCAAGAATTTTATCTCTCTCAATTTTATTGTTTGACTCATCAATATGCTTTAAAAGAACCCTTTTGCTTCCATCCCTTTCTGCAAGCTCGCCGGCAATCCTGAGCAAATCCAATGCCCTTCTTGCGTCCCCGTGTTCTCTTGCGGCAAAAGCGGCGCATTTCTCAATAACACCATCTCCAAGAACATTATCTTTGAAAACCTCCTTTGCCCTCATCTTCAAAATCTCTCTTAATTGCATCGCATTATACGGAGGGAAAACAATTTCCTCTTCGGAAAGACTGCTTCTCACTCTGGGATCCAAGCCTTCCAAAAAAGTCAAATCATTGCTTATTCCGACAATGCAAACCTGGCTTTTGGAAAGTTCAGAATTTAGTCTTGTCAAATTATAAAGAAAACCGTCGGAAATTTTTTTCACAGTCTGGTCAATTTCATCCAAAATAAGAATGATAAGCTGTTTTTCAGATTCAATGAGGTCTATAAATCGGTTGTAAACTGACTCTGTTGGCAAACCTGTGTCAGGAACATTTCCTCCAAGTTTCCTTATCAATTCAGCCAAAATTCTATATTCTGTGTCGGAAATTTTTTTCATCTTGCAATTAAGGTATTCTATCTTCAGGACAAAATCATTCTGCTTAGTGTCCGCCCTCTTTAACAAACCCTCTTTCACATATTGGACAGAAAGAGTTTTTCCGGTGCCGGTTTTTCCATAAAGAAAAAGATTGCTGGGCCTCTCGCCCCTCAATATTGGCGCCAAAATTGAAGCAATTTGCCTTACTTGCTCTTCTCTGTAAAGAACCTCTTTAGGCTGATAATTATTTTGAAGCACAGACTTGTCTTTAAAAATAAGCTTTTTGTCAAAAGACTCAAAAATTCCGTCCAATTCGCCAGTCATTTTTTACGCCGCCAGCACCTTAACAGTGTTTAAATTTACTTTTTGTCTTTGTTTTATTTTCTTAACCATGTCAATAAATCCCCCACACCTTTATTTCTATTGGAAAATGTTTTTGTGAGTTTTTCTTCCTCGGAAAAAATCACAGAGACTATATAAAAGATTATGACTACTGGAAAAGAAAAACACCTTTTTTTCCTATGGAGATTGTAATTTTTATTATATTAATCCTATCAAAACATATATTATTTCAAGATATTATATTCTGTTGTTCTCTTTTTTACTATACATAATTATCTATTTTATATGATTTATTTTATTTATTATATTCTGTTGTTCTCTTTTTTATATATTATTGTCCTCTTTTTTGTTATGTTAAATTATAGAATATATATTTATTACTATATATAAAGGGAAATAAGATATTATAATATCTATCATATAAAATATATAATTTAACATATATTAAATAAAGGTTAGAATGTATGTAATATCTAATCTAGTATATATTTTATAATAATTATAATAT
>CAYZEG010000007.1:0-14349 GCA_964477635.1 Candidatus Woesearchaeota archaeon
TGCGTATGGAAGTTCTCTTTCTTCTCAATGGAGATGTGTGGGGAAGTTCTTTTTGTTTTTTTCCGATGCGTATGGAAGTTCTCTTTCTTCTCTGTGGCGATGTGTGTGGAAGTTCTTTTCGTTTCTTCCCGCTGCGCATGGGAATCGCTTTTTATATTATCACTCGGCTCTTTTAGGGCGGGCGGGCGGGGCAAATTTAGAAATAAAAATCCGAGCGTGGTCTTAATATGCGCTACGAACCAGCTCCCGATTTGCAATTTATCGCAGAAGAAATTTCAAAAATGCTTTTTCCGCATATAATTCTTGAAAGGGTAAAATGTTTCCGAAGTTATGGGAGTTCGTCCCGCGGAACAATTGCCCGATGTCATGCGCTTGGAAAATTAATGCAAAAAGCTGTTGGAGTAAAAGCCCATTATGCCCTTGAATTTTTATCAGAAAGGTTTGACAAAATGGGAGAAGGAGAAAAAATCAAAACCATAATTCATGAATTGATGCATATTCCAAAAACATTCGGCGGCGGCTTCAAGCATCATGATTGGGTCTGCGACGAGAACATAAATTTCTTTTATAAGCAATACGAGAATTTCAAAAAATGAAAATTTTTTATAAAAAAAGGAAAATTGAAATCCCTGCAGAAAAAGTTTCCCAATTTGGGAAAATTTCAGGATTGATGTTTAGAACAAAGGAAACAAAAAATCTTTTATTTATTTTCAAGAAGAAAACTCGGATAAAAATTCATTCGTTCTTTGTCTTCTTCAAATTTCTTGCAGTATGGCTCGACGGAAAAAACAAGATTGTTGAATGGAAAATTGTAAAACCATTTTCCCTTGGCTATGCTCCAAAAAAATCTTTTTCAAAGCTTGTTGAAATTCCGGTAAATGAAAAAAATAGAAAAATAATCAGATTCTTCGTCGATAAAAAATAGGTTTCATATTGTTCCCGTCGGTGAAATGAAAACATTTAAATACATATTAGGATTTTACTAAACAATAAAAGGAGGTTCAAATGGGAAAAATTATCCATAAGCTTGTTGTAAAAAGAAAGCCGGGACATCTTTACTATGTTGATGGGAAAGGCAATGTTTGTGAAGCGGTCATGGCTCGAGGCGGAAAGAGAAAATCTTCTTCTAAAAAAAAGAAGAAAAGATGATTTTCAGCCGCTTTTTATTTTTTATTTTTTATAATTTTTAAAGTAATTTTATAAATGCCCTGTTGGTTTCTAAGTGGATGATAATCCTCGGCATTGAATCGACAGCCCATACTTTTGGCGTGGGCATTGTCAGAGACGGAAAAATTCTGGCAAACATTAAAAAATCTTATGCAACGGAAAGGGGTGGGATAGTAATGATGGATGCGGTCAAGCATCATGAAAATAACAAAGAAAATATTTTAATGGAAGCATTGGATGCTGCAAAAATCTCCCAAAAAGAAATTGACGCCATTGCATTTTCACAAGCGCCGGGGCTTTCACCATGCCTTCTCATCGGAATAAAATTTGCGAAAGAACTTTCTAAAAAATTGGACAAGCCCATGATTCCTGTAAACCACTGCGTAGCGCACCTTGAAATAGGAAGGATAATGGGGGCAAAAGATCCTTTAATGCTTTACACGTCCGGGGCAAACACGCAGATAATCGCTTACGCATCGGGAAAATATAGGATATTCGGCGAAACCCTTGATATTGGAACTGGAAATTTCATAGATAATTTCGCAAGATATATCGGCATTGGATTTCCGGGAGGTCCAAAAATTGAGGAGCTTGCAAAAGAAAGCGGGAATTACATCGAGCTCCCGTACACCATTAAAGGAATGGATATCGCGCTGTCTGGAATTTTAACAAACTTAAAACAGAAAATAGAAAACGGGAAATATAAAAAAGAAGATTTGGCGTATTCAATGCAGGAAACTGTTTTTGCGATGCTTGTGGAGACTGCGGAAAGAGCGATGGCTCACACCGGAAAAAAAGAATTGCTCCTTGGCGGCGGCGTTGGATGCAACCAGAGGCTTCAAGAAATGTGCAGAATAATGTGCAAAGAGAGAAAAGCTAAATTTTTCGTCCCTGAAAAATCTCTTTTGGTTGATAATGGCGCAATGATTGCCTACACGGGTTGGATGATGTTCAAAGCCGGAGTAAAATTCCAAGGAAAAAAAGCAGAGGAGCTGGACATAAAACCCCGGCAGAGAACAGATGAAGTTGAAGTTAATTGGAGATGATTATTTATTGACGCCGCTCTTTTCAATTTTTATAATATCAACATCATAAAGGGCATTCCCGTATCCTGCACGAGCATACGCTTCAGCATCTTCTTTCCTTTTAAAATAATACATTGTGGGAGCAATAAGGGAATGTGGATTGACAGGTACCCCCGCCCCCATTAACATCAATCCATCTTTTGGAGAAGTTGTTAAAACGCCTTTATAGCTCAAATATCTTAGAATTTTGCTATACATCATGGGCTCAGCCTTCCGCAAAAAAAGAAGATTGTCCCATTTTACTTTTAATTTCCCGTCCTCGCTAACGACGCAATTTTCCAATTCCCCATATTTTTCCACATCGCCGGTAAAATCCGCCTCTTGTTCTCTTGCAAATCTTGCAAACTTGTCCTCAGTCATTTTTATCACAATCTAAAGTAATTTATAAAAATTTATATGATAAAGTTGTAAGAAAACTTTAAAAACCACTTTTCTCTCAGTAACTTGTCCGATGAGCGAGTCTTCGTGAGGAAAAACTTGTTCTAAGGCAAAAATAAAATGGCAACCGACGCATACGCAATCATTGAGAAGGCACGAAAAACCGGAAAAATTGACAAAGGCACAAACGAAGTTACAAAGGCGATTGAGAGGGGAGTTGCAAAATTTGTGGCGTATGCTTCCGACGTCGAGCCGAAAGAAATCGTCCAGCACATTCCTCTTCTTTGCAAGGAGAAAAAAATTCACTGCATGCAAGTTGACAGCAGGCAAAAGCTTGGCATCGCCGCGGGCGTTCCTGTTTCAACATCATCCGTCGCTGTGATTGAAGCCGGCGACGCTAAAAAAGACATTGATTCTTTAAAGTAAAATGACGAGTTTAAACTTGGCAATAACGGAAAAAATTAAAGAATCAATTGAAAATAATCTTGGATTGTTCAGTGTAGTTGAAGTTGGTTTTGACGGAGTTCATAAAATTATTTCTCAAGAAAAAGAATTTGAAGAAGCATTTAAAACGGCAAGAGCATGCTCAATTCAGAATATCCGGTATGAAAAAGGATATTACGTCTACGACCCCAATGGGATGTTTGTAGATATCTCTGAAAAAATTGCAAGAATAATTTTAAATTAAAATGAAACAACCGCAAAAATCCCAGCAGCAGGAAAAACAAACCGGAACAAGAGGTTCTGAAAAGATAGTTGGAGAAGCGGTTCCGGCTTTGGTTCAAGAAATTCTCGGAAGAACGGGCTTTCGCGGAGAAATCACCCAGGTAAAATGCCTTGTTCAGGAAGGGAGGGATAAGGGAAGAGTGATGAGAAGAAATGTCAAAGGACCGATAAAACCCGGAGATTTCCTGATGTTGAGGGAAACTGAAATTGAAGCGAGAAAAATAAAATCAAAAGTAACCAAGGGAGCATACACTTAATCATGAAAATTAAATTTTCACCTTGTTCGTCCAAGCGTGGTCTAACCAAGGGAGCATACACTTAATGGAAGAAGATCATTATGAAATTGCTGGCGAAAGAAACGGAAAACCTGTGATAAAAATAAAAGCGCATGAAACGCAACCGGACGATTTCAAACAAGAATCTGATGCCGACGGAATTTATTTTGAAACGGACAGGGGGAATTTGTAATGCCTAAATGTGTTTATTGCGGAAAAGTTTATGAATTCCCGCAAGGAGTTACAGTAGTCACTAACAAAGGAAGCATCAATTATTTATGCTCGTCCAAATGCCGAAAAAACATGATTATGAAAAGAAGAAAGGTTAGGTGGATAGCAAAGAGTAAAAAGTGATTAAAGAATAATTTTCTTTAAAGTCAAATTGCCGAAAAATCGGATGATAAAAAGAAAAAAGTAAGGAAGTTTGTTTTATTTTAACGGGCTTTCCGTCAATATTGAAATAATATTATTTCTTCTTTCCGGAGTTTTTTGTTTAACTTCTGTTTGAATTTTTATCAGTTTTTGATATGTTCCGCAATTTCTGAAATTTCCCTCGCCAAAACACAAACTATCGTCATATTTTCTTGTTTCATCCTGGCAATCCAATGCAAAATACAGACAAGCGGAATTTTTGTTTGACATTTTATTTTGGAATATATCCTACAGAAGGGCATCTGTATCCATTTCCTTGAAGAGAACATTCCCATTCCCAAATAATTTTTGGAATTTTTCCCCGAGTAGCTCTTATTTCAGTATGTGTTGTAGTGTAATTATCTGTCTTAGGCAATTCTGAAGATTTTCCAACAGAAGTTCTTATCGATGTTTGTGAATTTACAATTTTGCTTCCATGCAAATATCTTGCTATTTGTCTAACTATGTCTTGCTTTGCCATATTTACTGCGTCCTGCTTTGTGCTTCCTTCCCCGATGGCAACAAAATTATCATAACCGGACTTTACGCATAAATCTAATTTATTTGCGCATCTTGCAATTAAACCGTTTTCTGTTTCCACAGGTCTAGCTAACTGAGGATTTCCTGCACATCCCGTTAAAACTAATGCCGCTAAAGTTGCTCCTGTTTTGAATAAATTTGCTGTTTTCATTTTATTTTTTGCCTTTTAATGGGACTTCACAAAGAGTCTCTACAACATATCCCTGTTTTCCCTTTTTATTTGAAACTCTAATTATTTCTGTGCTTATGCATCTCATTGGCCCAACAAATCCTGCAGTAATTCTCGTTTTTCTGTTTCTATTTATTTTTTCCTGAAAACCATATATCTCTTGAGCCATTCTTGAGGTAGCATCATTTCTTGCCATATTTCTTGCAAAACCCTCATCCGAATAAACTGGGCTAAAACCTACAACATATAAATTTCCATTTTCTTTAAAAACGGGTCTTGTTTCATCAACATTTCCGGACCTATTTAAAACTCTAAATCCATATTCCGGTTTTATAACGGGGCTTTGGTAAATTTCAGCAGATTTTTTTAACTGAGCGGGATTTATTTGTTTTACACTTTCTCCGGCGCAACCTCCAGCGAGGGCCAATACTCCCGCGCCGATTCCCAAAGTTATTCTTTGTAGAAGGTTCATTTTATTTAGATTTCCTTTTAGCACTTTTAAATTGTAATGGCGCTCCAAGGCATTTCTCATTGGAATAGTCTTCTAGATAAAATCCGCCGCGTCCGTCTTCAGTTGGAGGCATAAAAACATTTTTCACTTGCCCATATCTTAATCCGGGATTTACATCAACGCCAATAATATAATTATTTCCTTTAAAAGAAACATGCCCAAATGTTTGAAATGCTCTCTCCTTTCCTACTGTTGAAACCATTTTTCCAACATATTTTTCTGGATTTATATTAACCTCATTCAAAGCTTTCAAGTTGCTTGACCAACCAATATAAATAATTCCATCATCATCTTTTTCTTCAATTTCAGGATTTGCTATAATTGGTTTAACAGCATCCCAAAAAGTCATTCTTGAATTTCCGCATGCTTCAGCAAAATTTGGAGTTAAAGCAAGAGCCGTTCCTAAAGTCAAACCTCCGATTACTTTTGCAGATTCTGTTCCCATTCTTTTAAGTAAATTTTGTTTCATTTTATTTTAAAATTTTCAAGGCAGCTTCAGTTCTAAATATTTCTTTTTCCATCTCTATCCTTTCCTCGCGCCCAATATAGATTTCAACCTTTTTTTTAGCAAGATCCATGACTTTTTTATTCTCAGAATAGAAAAGATTCACTAAATTTCCTTTTTCTATCGTTACATATTCTATTTCTTTAGAAGTTAGATTATAAACATAATTTATGTCTGCCAAAGGTTTTCTAACAGAAAAAACAACGATTGTTTCCTGCTTTCCAACCTTAACACGATTAATATAACACGTTTCTATATTTTCCTCTCCCATAACAAAAGAGGCGCCTATTGTAGTGTTGTTTAATGAAGACTCGTTTTTTCCTCTGTGCCATCCCTGATTCGCTTTAGCCAAAGCACAGCGGTCTTGATAAGTTAAACGGGAATCTTTTTCAGACTCTGACAATTCTGACATTGGCGGATAATTTGTTCCGGCGCAACCAGCCAAAACCCCGGTCAAAACTAATGGTGCAATTCCTCTTCCGATTCTTTTAAGTAAATTTTTCATAGTTTTCATAAAAATGCCAACTTTATAAATCTTTTGTTTAGTCACTATTTACTAATAGTAACATCATTCCCTAATCCAAAATCCGATTTTATCAAAATATTTGTTCTCAATGAAATGGGAAGGCTCAATCTGGCTCCAATGAATTTCGTCGGAAATTGGCAGCTCCAGCAAATGATAAATAAAAGCCAGTCTTGATGTGCATATGAATTTGTTTGGCAATGAGAGGTCTTCCAAATCAGATTTTTTGCCAAAAATTTTTCTCTTTGCCATTTTGAACGCCAAATTAAAGTCATAGTCATTTGACAGTTCTTCATTCAGTTTTTTTATTTCCCATCTTTTTGCATCAGTAATTTCTTTATGCCGGAAAACAAAAAAACTTTTTCATTCATACGGAATTTCACTCAGATCGTATCTTACTCTTCCGTCCAAATCCAGACCTTCGGCGTAATTTTTTTCGGTTTTTAATATGAGATGAGTATATTTTTTTCCATTAATTTTCGGACAAAAAAGTTTGACTATCTTGCTCTCAACAAAATCGGTTTCCACTATGATCATGTCGCCATAGAAAACGCCGGAGTCGTCAAAATGGTTGTTATAAATAATGTTATAAAGAAATTTTGGAAGTATTATGCCATCGGCAACTAAATCTATCGTCATCTTTTATTTTATAGCCGCGCATCTTTATAAAAATAATCTTTTCTTAATTTTGCCTTTTCTCATCGTAAAAAGCCAAAATTTAATGGGCAAGGTTTTTAAATTAAATTTTCATCAGTAGGAAATAGGAAGTGTTTTCTAAACAAATGGCACAAACATATGACGCGAAATCGATTACAGTTCTTGAAGGACTTGAAGCGGTAAGAAAGAGGCCTGCGATGTATATCGGCTCAACGGGAAAGCCAGGATTGCACAAGCTCGTTGATGAAGTGGTGGATAATTCCGTTGACGAAGCATTGGCGGGATATTGCAAAAATATTAAAGTCACCATAAATATTGACGGCTCGGTCACTGTTGAAGATGACGGACGCGGAATTCCGGTTGACATTCATCCGCAAATGAAAGTTCCAGCTGTGGAAGTCGCATTGACAAAACTCCATGCGGGAGGGAAATTTGACAAGGATTCCTATAAGGTTTCGGGAGGCCTTCATGGAGTTGGTGTCTCCGTGGTAAACGCCCTTTCAAAAAAATTAATTGTGGAAATAAAAAGGGATGGAAAAATTCACAAGCAAGAATATTCCCGCGGGAACCCAAAAACAAAATTGGCCGTTGTCGGCGCTTGCAAAAAAGAGGAAACGGGAACAAAAGTGACATTCTGGCCGGACGAAGAAATTTTCTCAACTGTGAAAATAGATTATTCTGTTTTGGAGACAAGATTCAGGGAAATCGCATTTCTAAATGCAGGAATAAAAATATCATTGTTTGACGAAGCAAAGGACAAAAAAATAGATTTTCTTTATTCCGGCGGACTGGTTGAATTTATAAAATGGGTAAATGAATCCAAGGAAGTTTTGCACAAGCCGATTTATTTCAAGAGGGAGCAAGACAACAGCATAATTGAAATCGCCGTGCAGTATAATTCAACATATCAGGAAAACATTTTTGGCTTTGTAAACGTCATAAACACCGTTGAGGGTGGAACGCACGTTTCAGGGTTCAAAACAGCATTGACGAGAGTAATAAATGATTATGGGAAAAAAACAGGCATGTTAAAAAGTGAGTCCTTGACGGGCGACGACATCCGCGAGGGGCTTACGGCAATCATCAGCATAAAAATTCCAGAACCGCAATTTGAAGGTCAGACAAAAACGAAGCTTGGAAATTCCGAAGTCAAGGGGCTTGTTGATTCAATAACCAGTTCCGCCCTGTCTGAATTTTTCGAGGAAAATCCGACGGTTGCAAAAAAAATCATTTCAAAATCTTTAGAAACTGCAATGGCAAGATTGGCCGCAAAAAAAGCAAAGGACTTGGTAAGAAGGAAGAATGTTTTCTCCCTCGGAGGCCTGCCGGGAAAACTTGCAGATTGTTCAAGAAAATCTTCTGACACGGAGGTTTATATCGTTGAAGGTGAATCCGCGGGAGGTTCCGCAAAACAGGCGAGAAACAAGGAAGATCAGGCAATTCTTCCATTGAAGGGCAAAATATTAAATGTGGAAAAATCAAATCCCTCCAAAACGCTTTCAAGCGAAGAGATAACAAACTTGATAACAGTGGTTGGAACTGGTGTTGGCGAGCAATTCAATATAGAAAAATTAAGATACAAAAAAGTTATAATTATGACTGATGCGGATGTCGACGGAGAGCATATCAAAACCCTGCTTTTGACATTCTTTTTCAGGTTCATGCCAAAGCTGATTGAAAATGGAAATATTTATGTGGCCCTTCCGCCATTGTACAGAATAAGAAAGGGGCAAAAAGATTTTTATGTTTATACGGATGAAGAATTAAAAAAGGAAACTGATAAAATGTCCGGCAATGTTCTGGTGACAAGGTTTAAGGGTCTTGGGGAAATGAGTTCGGAACAGCTTTGGGAAACTACAATGAATCCAAAGACAAGAACTATAAAAAAAATATTCATAGAGGATGCTTTGGAAGCGGACAAAACATTTTCAATGCTTATGGGCGACGATGTTCAGGCGAGAAAAAATTTCATATCAGAAAATGCAAGGGAGGCTAACTTAGATATATGACGCCAAAATTTAATAAATTAAACTTAGAGGCTAATCTTGATATCTAAAAATGGAAAAATCTGAAATGAAAAAAATATTTTGGACAATTGCAATAATAATCGTCATTCTATTGGCGTCGGCAATTTTCATAAATAAGGTAAAGACTGGAAATGCAATAAGAGAAGTTGAAGAACAAAAAACGCTTGAAAGCATGTTTTCAGATAATTGCAAATGCGTTGAAAAAGAACGGGTTGGATGCTCATCCGGTTTTGAATTGAAGGGGGGAATTTGCAAGAATGAAACTCTTAAAATTTTCACGAATGTTCTGAAGGGATGCTCCGAGTATGAGTGTTCTGACGGAAATTATATTTTTAATTCAACAACACAGAAGTGGGAGATAAAGAAATAATGGGAAAAATAGTTAGAAGAGTTAAATCTGGGAATAGTATATTAGTAACTGGAATTCAAGATTTTAAGAAAAAACTAATAGATTATTTTAAGGAACAAAATTATCATGTAACATTGAGTAAATTGATGAAAGATTTTAAGTTAGAACTGGATGATTTAGACGCATTACAATTTTGCGTTGATGAATTAGTTAAAGAAAAATATCTTGTTAAACTTCGTGGTCTTGACCATTATGAATACGATTTAACAGAAGAGCATGGGGGAATTTCTTAAATCTAAAATGAAAACGCCCGATTGGATTTTGGAAGGTTTTGACTCCGAGGCAGATTACGATAAATCAAAGGGAATAAAGAAAAAGAAAACTAAGGAAGGAAAAACCTTCAAAATAAGAAAATGTCCGAAATGCGGCAGCGGCGAAGTTTCAGTTGTCCTTGGATTTGATGAAGGAAAGGGCAATGGAGAATGGGAATGTAAAAAATGCGGCTGGGTTGGAAAAAATGCAAATGAGGAAGAATTGTCCGAGGAAGGATTCATGAAATATCTTGATGAGAAAGGAGAGGAAGTATTATGAGTAAGATAGAAAATAAAATAAAATTATTAAGCATAAGCAAGTATCCCTATAGAAGTGAATTTAGTTTTCCAAAAGAGCAAAAATTCTTTGAGATACTTAGAAATTTCTTGATTAAATTAGGTTTTGAAAAAGGAGACTCTATGTATGATGGTTCTATTCTAGCAATAGGAAAGCCAATAGATAAAGATGATCTACCTATTATGGATAAAGAAGATAACATTAAAAAATACATCAATAAAATTTACAATTTCAGCAACAAGAGTTATTCTGCGGATATAATTTATTTTGACAAGGAAGTTGTTTTAATTATCAATTCAAGGCAAGACAAACAAAAAATTATTTCAAAGGCGCTTGATGAATTTATTGATTGGGAGCAAACAAAATGACTGAAATAATCGGATATTGCCCAAATGAAGAAAACGCCCAAAGGAAATTTGTAAGAACAGACAACAGGATTCCATTGATAGGAAGATATAGGTGCCTTACTTGCGAAGAGATTTATCTTGAAACCAGTTTACAGCGAGGAGAAGAAAATAAAGATTTGGCGGATTTAATAAAAGAAAAGTTGGGAAAAAAATAAAATGACAAACGACGAACAAAAAAAACTTTCCGAGGAAAAGGGAGTAATCAATTCGGAAGTTTCCGAGGAAATGAAAAAAGCGTATCTGGATTATGCCATGTCTGTAATAGTTTCCCGCGCAATTCCTGCAATTGAGGACGGGTTAAAGCCGGTTCAGAGAAGAATACTCTATGTAATGCATCAAATGGGATTAAAATCTGGAAGTCAGACAAAAAAAAGCGCCAGAGTAGTGGGGGATGTTATCGGTAAATACCACCCGCATGGAGACTCGGCAGTTTATGACGCAATGGTGAGAATGGCGCAGGATTTTTCCCTTCGTTATCCCCTCGTCTTTGGGCAGGGAAATTTCGGCTCAATAGACGGAGATCCGGCCGCGGCGTACAGATATACCGAAGCAAGGCTTGACTCAATAGCCGAAGAGCTTTTAGAAGATCTTGAAAAAGAAACGGTGAATTTCATTCCTAATTTTGACAATTCATTGAAGGAGCCGACTTTGCTTCCGGGAAAAGTTCCAAATCTCCTCATCAATGGAGCGACCGGAATCGCCGTCGGAATGGCGACAAACATTCCTCCGCATAATTTAACAGAAGTTTGCGATGCGATAATTGCCTACATAAAAAAACATGAAATTTCAACGGAAGAATTATGCAACATAATTCAAGGTCCAGATTTCCCAACGGGCGGCACAGTTTCCGGAGACATGCTTGAACTTTACAAAACTGGGAGGGGGAGATTGATTATGAGGGGGAAGGTATCCACAGAAAGCGCAAAGAATAAGGAATGCGTGATAATAACTGAAATTCCATACATGGTGAACAAAACATCATTGATAGAAGAAATAGCCAAGATGATTCAGGATAAAAAAGTCTCCGACGTTTCAGACTTGCGCGATGAAAGCGCAAAGGGAAAAATAAGAATAGTTCTTGAGCTGAAAAAAAACGCAAATGCAAAATTCTTGATAAATGCCCTTCACAAATATACAAGGCTTCAAGATTCATTCAGCGTTAATTTTCTTGCGCTTGTCGAAGGACAGCCAAAAATTCTGAACATAAAGGACGCTATTTCTGAATATGTCAAATATAGAAAGGCAATTATTACTGAAAGGGCAAAATTTGAATTGAAAAAAGCGATAGAGAGGCAAGAAATTGTCGAGGGCCTCCTCGTCGCATTGAAGAACATTGATGAAATAATTTCCCTGATTAAGAAATCAAAGCTGGTTTCAGAGGCATTTGAAATCCTGATGAAGAAATTTGGCATGACAAAAAGACAAGCGCAGGCGGTGTTGGAAACAAAACTTCAGCAATTGACTTCCCTTGAGCATGACAAATTAAAAAAAGAGCATCAAGAATTAAAAGAAAAAATTTCCGGACTTGAAAAAATCCTGTCCGACATAAAAGAGATTTTGAGCATCATAATAAAAGAAGTTTCTGAGCTTAAAAGAAAATATGGCGACGAAAGGAGAACTCATGTGCTTCAGAAAATATCCGAGATTTCCGAAAAAGATTTGGTGCAGAAAAAAGAAGTTGTGGTGACAATAACGGACAAAGGCTACGCGAAGAGAATGGATACAAAAACCTATAAGGAGCAGAAGAGGGGCGGAAGGGGAGTCATAGGTTCGGGCCTGGCAACTGGAGATTTTGTAAAACAGATTTTGACATGCTCCACTCACGATTATTTAATGTTCTTCACTTCAAGGGGAAGAGTTCTTTGGTTAAAGGCTTATGAAATTCCGGAAGCCGAAAGGTATGGAAAGGGAAAAGCGATCATAAACATATTAAGCTTAAAGAATGAAAAAATCACAAATGTGATTTCTGTGAAAAATTTTGACGATTTTTTGTTCATGGCGACAAAAAGGGGAATAATTAAAAAAATTTCCCTGCAAAATTTTTCAAGCCCGCGCGCCTCCGGCGTCAAGGCAATAAATCTCCCGGATGATGAATCAGACTCATTGATAGGCGTAAAGGTTGTAAAAAAAGGGCAGGAAGTTTTGCTTGCCTCAAAGAAAGGACAAGCTGTCAGATTCAGCAGCGACGATGTAAGGGATATGGGGAGGGGAAGTTATGGCGTTGCCGGAATCCGCCTTGATGCCGATGATAATGTTGTAAGTCTGGAAATTCTTGACACTGAAGCGGTTTTGACAATAACAAAAAATGGATTTGGAAAAAGAACTTCTGTGAGCGATTATAGAAAAACGGCGCGCGGAGGGAAAGGAGTAATCAATGTAAAAGTTTCTGAAAAAACAGGGGATGTTGTTACGACAATCGCCGTCAATGACAAAGACAACATAATAATAACGACAGCGAAGGGAATTGTGATAAGAACAACTTTGGACAACATAAGAGTCATGGGGCGCGCGGCACAGGGCGTAAAAATTGTAAAACTTCAACAAGGCGATTCGGTGACTGATTTGATAAGAGTGCAGGAAATTTTGGAAGAAGTTCAGTGATTAATTTACGCCATATAGTATTGGCTGTTCTCTTATGATATCTTCATACAACAATATCCGCAAATTCTTTTTTTGAAATTCTTCTCTTTCTTCCCTGCAACCTTTGGAAGTTTCCCACCTCGGTGGAAGAATTATTCCTGAGAAATTAGTTTTTCCAAGAATTAAATTATCCAAATTTCTCCATAATTTATATTCGTCATTTTTAATAAATTGCGGGTCAATAATATGAACTGGATGAGTATGCGCAATCGGAGAATAAACATTAAATCCTCTTTTCATTAATTCGGAAGTTTTTACGCAAGCTTGCAAGAAGTTTGCATGTTCGCCCGCATGTTTGCTCTCGCCATCTTCGCCCCTAACTGTGTACGGATGCGCAAAATACCATAGCATATCTTCAAGTTGTTCTGGAGTATAAAATGCCATTAAGGAATGTGTTTTTAAAGTTTAAAACAACTTCTATGAAAAATTATATATTTAAAATAAACCGCTTAATCAGAGCTTGTAAATTTTCTGAGAAAATAATTTTTGATTTTGCCTGTAATTTTTCCAAAATAAGTTTTTTCTATTTCTTGCAGCGGCGGTTGTGGTTGTGGTTGTGATGGGGCAAAATAATCCCCTATAGGTTCATCACTTGCGCTGCAATAAGGAAATCTGCCGAGTTCTCCTTCAGTCATAATTTCCAAGCTGTCCCTTCCCATAAAAATTCAATTAAATAGCAGTTTATAAATTTTGCGAATTTTAAATTAATTCCTAAAAAATTTTCCAATCAGTAAAAAATCAGCATGGACGGATGATAAACAACCCTTGCGATAAAGCTATAAATTTCTTCCCTGTTCTTTGGCACGATTAAAATTGCCTTAATCAGAATTTTTTCCAATTTATTTTTCATTTATTGCCAGCCAGTATAATAATTTAAATCATCAAAAAAATTGTCGTACACATTTTGAACTCTCTCAAAAAAACCGATTAGAATACCGCACCTCTTTGGCTTAACGGGAAGGTACTCAATATTCGACGCTTCTTCATTCGTAATTTCTTCAATTCTATCCAATTCATCTTGTGAAACGGATTCAATTTCTTCTTCTAAATTTGCCATGCCGAATAATGGTAAAAATAGTTTATTAATTTAATCCCGCAGCTTTTAAGAATTCATCAGTTGATAATCAAGAATAATCCAATAGATGTCTGCGACGTAAATGACTATTGCTGAAACAAGCCACGGCAGGTATTGATAGCTGTTCCCTGCAACAAGCCAGTAAGTGTTCGCAATAAAAATAATTACTCCCATTAATATCGCAAGATAAGATTTTGTTTTTGCTTTCATTTGACAAGTTCTCCTTGGCGAATGAATGTAAATTTCCCGTTTGCCTTCATTACAATGGATAGATTTGCAGATATTTAAATTTAGC